>NZ_CP109797.1 GCF_038725785.1 Termitidicoccus mucosus | reverse complement strand
TCTGGTCGATGAGCGAGAGCCTTTCGAGGATGCGCGGGAAGCCGTCACTGGGGCGCTTGCGAAAGTTGTCGATCGCGCTTTCCAGTTGCGCCGGCGTGATGCGTTTCAACTCCACCAGCCGGCGCCCAAGCCAGAATGGGTCGGTGGCCTTGTGGTTGAGGAGCTGCATCGAGACCGGCGGCATCGGCGCCGCCGTCTGCGTGCTTGCGCGCGGCAACTGAAAAGCTGGTTGTTTGTGACTCATTGAATAATCTTCACGCTGACGGTCACGACGAGTTCGGAGATCGTCGTAAATTTGGCATCCGTCCTGAACAGTTTGCCCAAACCAAGGAATTTGATGGCGCTGAGGCCGGGGACCCCGCGCGTCTGCTCGCCACTGGTTTCGTTGCTGAGGCCGCCGATAATGGCGGATTCATTATCGCGAAGCCGGAGCATCGTGGAAATGCGCTGGTCGGCGGTGGTCGGCGAAGTCTGCTCACCGTCCGGCGAAACATCGGTGCCCTTCAAATCGGTGCGCGCCGGCTCGATGACCAATGTCACCCACCCGTCGTCACTGATCTGCGCGGTCACGGGCAGAACGACGCCGAAAGTCTGGCGCTGCCCCTGATAAATCTTCTGCGTCGTGGTTTGCGGCGTGATCGAGTTGTTGTTGATCGTGATGTTGGAATAGAGACTCCAGAACGTCTTGTCGTCGCCGGCCTTCACAAACCCCTTCTGGTTGTTGAGGAGGCGAATCGACGGTTTGAGAAGCGTTTTGATTTCGCCCTGCTGCCGGAGAGCCGCGAACGCGGCGGAGAGCTTGCCGACGCTGAAATTGCCCAGAAGGGTGTCGCCAGCCAGCGTTTGGCTGCCGATGGTGGTGATGTCGGTTGTGGTCTGAATCGGCCCCACCGTGGCGGCGTTTTCAATGGCCGTGGAAATCTGGGTCCAGTCGATGCCGAGTTTATGCTCATTGTTAAGGACAACCTCGTCGATACGGACCTCAATCAACACCTGCGCATTGATGCGCTTGTTGAGTCGCTCGATATAGGATTTCCAAAATGCATGGCGTTTGAGCGTCGTATCCACCGTCAGCATGCCGCTGAATTTGTTGAGGACAATTTTCTCATCTTTCTGCACCTGGCTCTTGATGTCATTTTCAACCCCGGACCAATGCGTGTCCTCGTTTTTTTCGGAAATTTGAAACTGAGTGGAGTCCCCTGTTGTCCCCTGTATGCCATAGGCACCGTTGCCAAGGGCATTGACAGAATTATTAAGCTGGACGGCGTTGACGCCGTTATTGGCGAAGTTCGTGGAGCCGCCCGACTGCGTGCTCGGGCTGAGGCTGATCGCGGTCTGGGAGCTGGTGGTGCGGTTCACCTGGGGATATTCGATATAGTAAAATTCCACCTGCGTTCGCTTCACATAAAACATGTTCCTCTTGCGCGTCCAAAACAGGTCGTTGGTTTCAAGCAGCGCGTCGATCAGCTCGCGCAGCGTGCCGCCGTTGAAGCGAAGCAACGCGGTGCCGGTCACGTCGGGGTCAACATTGATGTTGAGCCCGTAGGAGCGGCCCAACTGGTAGAAAGCGGCGGCAATCTCGGTCCCCTCGAACGTGATGGGGCGCGCCCTGGCATCGAGGATGGCGTCAATCGGATCGGTATCCTCGGTGACGGACGCCGCTGCCGCGGCGGGATTTTGGAGCCTGGCGCCAAAGGCAGGGGCGCCTTCGGCCGCAAGATCGCCGACGCGCATGAAATTCGGAACGGGGTCGGGGGTTACGGCCCGGCCGGTGATTGCAAGAGCGACGGCAACGCCGGCGATAATGAGTCGTTGGTAAGTATTCATGAGGGAAGCTGGTCGAGTTTTCGCTTTAATTCCGCCTGGTTCATGCAAAAGGACAGGGCGGTCTCCTTGGTGATGCGGCGCGTGCGCACGAGCTGTTCGAGCGAGTAATCCATTGTGACCATGCCCAGGGTGCTGTTGCGGCCGATCTCGTCGCGGATGTGGTCAATGCGTTTTTCGCGGATGCAGTTGCGCACGGCCTGCGTGTTGATTAAAAGCTCGAAAGCCGCCACGCGCTTGCCGTCGGTGCCCGGAATGAGTTGCTGGGCAAGCACCCCCACGAGCGAACCAGCGAGGGACGCCAGTGCGTCGGAACCAGGCAGCGCATCGAGGACGCGGGACACGCAGCCGGCAGCGTCCTTGGTATGCGCGGTGGCGAACACCAAGTGCCCGGTCTCGGCGGCGGTGAGGGCCGCGCTCATGGTTTCCGGGTCGCGTAGCTCGCCCAACAGTATGATGTCAGGGTCCTGCCGCATGGCGGCCCGGATCGCCTCGGGAAATGATTGGAAGTGCCTGCCCAGCTCGCGGTGCTTGACGATGGATTTTCTGTTCTCGTGCCTTATCTCAATGGGGTCCTCCAGCGTGATGATTTTATGACTTTGCGTGGAGTTGATCTGGTCGATGGCTCCACCCAAGGTCGTCGTTTTACCAGAGCCGGTCGTGCCCGTGACGATGATGATACCGCGGGGGGCGTCCAATAATTTCAGGAAACCTGCGGGGACCCCAAGCTCGGCAAGAGGGCGCGGGGCCTTTGGCAAAAGACGCAGCTCGATGGTATCCCCATCCTCGCTGGAATAATAGGACAGCCGGAAGCGGCTCCCATCGTGGTCAAAACTGAGGCTGTCGTGATTTTTCAGGTGACGGCGCGCGCCGGTCTGCTCAAGGAAGGTGTGGAGTTCGTTAAAATGATTCTCTGGCAGTCTTTTGCCGAACAGAAGCTGCCCCTCCACGCGATAAATCACGGGCATGTCGGCGCAGAGCGTGATGTCGGAGGCGCCCATGGAGACGCCATGCTCAATCGGCTCAATGAAAGGTGCGTTCATCGCAACCAAGCCGGGATTCTCTTTCAATTTGATCATGATGATATTTGTTGTTTCGGCGGAGCGAGCACAGGGTATGCGGCGAAGCCGCCGCGCCGGAGCGCGCCCTGCGCACAGCGGGAGGGTTCCCCTCTCAAGAGTGAGAGGGGGAAGGGGCGAGAACTGATAACGGTGCGTAATGTCATTTTTTGTCTTCCACGCTGATTTGCGCGCCGCCCTTGGTTTGGGAGTTTTGAACTTTGACCTCCGGGGCCTTCGGCTTTACCTTGACGGTGGCATCGGTCGGCAATGGCTGCGTCCCCTGCGCCTGCCTCGTCTCGCTGCGAAATTCAGACTGTATATAAGTCTGGTCGTTGCGGATGTTGTTCAGATTGCTGACCTCCTTCATGAATTGATCGCGCCTGAAATGCATGGTCTGAGTGACCGTTGTATTGACGGGAACCTTCGACAGGTCAGCCGGCTCCCAATCGGTGATCGGATACCAGTCGGTCCACCAATAGACCTGATTCCAGATCTCCTGCGTGCCGGTCGCCGATTGGGTGATGGTCTGATCGCGAGGGTAGGGGACGACGTTGCGCTCCGTTCCTGGCGCCGGCCCCACGATGCATCGCTCGCCTTTGCGCCAGTTCTGGCGCTGGGTTTTGGTCTGCGTAAAAGCCTGCCCGTGGGGAATCGTCGATGGGTCGGGTGTCCAATTGGAGGTGTCATACCAGCCGCCGACCGGTATGTCAAAAGGCTCCCATTCCTCGGCGAGGCCGGTCGTGGTCTGGGTTTGCAGGCGTTCCTTGGTGTAGTCGATGACATTCCGCGTCTCGCCCTTTTTCGGCCCGACCGTGCATCGTTCGCCCTTTTGCCAGTCCTGCTTCTGAACTTTCGTTTGCGTGAAAACCTGACCGTAAGCAACTGTGGATGCCAGCGGTGCCCAGTCGCCGGCATCATACCAGTTGCGGACCATGACATCAAAATACTCCCAAAATGAAGGATCGCCCATTGGCTTTATCTCGGGTTCATCCTTGAAGTAATTTTCAACATTACGTTCTAAGCCAAGCGATGCTCCGCTGGTGCAGCGTTCACCTTTTCGCCAATTCTGACGCCATACACGTTGCAAGTTGCTAGCATCCAGCACATACCAATCTTTATATAAATATTTATCTCCATTCGGTTCATCGAAAGGAGTCCATGTCTCCGATGGAGCGATATACGTGATGGTCATGGGCCACCAGTAAAATGACTGAGCGTGTCCTGAAGTTACGCCATGCCCATGAATTGGAATAGCCATGTATGATACAGTCGAAGTAGGAGGCGAGGCTTTCCATTCCCGAATTTTTGCAATAAGCTTGGCTTTCAAATCAGCTCCACAGGAGCCGCACATATATCTGTCGTTAACCGGATTTGAACCATAGGTGTAGCGAAGGTGATGCACCATGCTATCAATCGCCGCCGCCAAGGCCGCCTCTCCTTCCTGTCGGGAAGTATGATACATCAGGGAACCATATCTGTCCCCCCAATTTGGTCCGCCCTGACGCATTTCAACCTGATAGTTGACTATCTGAGCCGATGCCAAATTCGCCCCTAATGATAGGGCCGTGGTCAGAAGGAATAAGATTCTAGCTTTTATGATTTTCATGATATTTGCGTATTAGGTTAATAGCCCAAACTTAAAAGAAATCCCCTTTCGTGTGGTTGATGGTGGTTACCACGTAATCGGTGCTACGCGGAGTTGGTTAAGCTGTTGGGAAATAGTGTGATCGAAGATGCGTGCGTTTAACGTCTTAACCATCTCGTTGGTCTCGCCCGTGGTGACTTTTGGCTTCGACCAAGATGAAAACCAAGACCGTCCCAATGTTTGCGTAGCAACAGCAACCCGCACTGTGGTGGCTTTCTCGCTCTGCTTGATGAGGGAGACCATCACACACGTGCTAGTCTGACGCTCGCCGCCCTTTTCCGTGATGGAGGTAATCAAGCCTGCGTCCTTGTTTATGGTCACTGTATCACCGTTTCGATCTCTCAGACATTCCACCACGGCATCGAAGGCGTCAGCATAGGCAAGCGAAGCATCAAAGCCCATGCCGTCACGAAGGAAGCGGAGTTTTTCAGCCTCGGTCAAATCTGCGGGTTTGCGTCTAGCACAACCGGAACAAACCAATCCGGCGAGGGCCGCAGACAAGATGATAAAAAATCCGATTTTGGTAATGTGCATGATGTTATTTCCCACGGATAAATTTAATTACGATGAGGGAAGCCAAAAGAACGAGATAGAGAGTGCCAGGCGCACCGCCTCCACCGCCATTGTCGTTGCCGCCGTCCGAGCCGCCCGTCACCGTCACGGTGGCCGGCTGGCTCGTGACCGAGCCACTGTCATTGCTTACGGTAAGCGTGTAAGTGCCCTCGTCGGCGTCCGTGACGCCGGTTTTGGTGTAGGTCGGGCTATTGGCCCCGGTAATAGCCACACCGTTGCGCTTCCATTGAAATGCAAGGTTGGACCCGCTGACGCTGGCGGAGAGCGTCAGGATGCCGCCCTTGGCAACGGAAACCGATTGGGGATGAGAAGCGATGACCGGCAGGCCAGAGGTCACGGAAACGACTGCCGACGTGCTCAAAACCGTGACCTCGCCCATCGAGGTGGCGCGCACGTGGTAGGTGCCGGCATTCGCGGCGGACACGCTCGGAATGGTCAACGCTCGCGTGGTGCCGCTGGCGATACTGGTGATGGGGAAATTATTAAAAAACCACTGATACGAAATTTTGTCATCATTGCCGAGATCGGTGCGCCCGACAGTGGCAAGGGCGGAGAGCGTCAGCATCGAGCCGGGAGCAACGGCCGTGCTGCCGGGCGGATTATAGAGAAAAACCAGCGATTTGCGGAAGCTCGCCATCTGCCGGGCTTTTTCCCGCAGCCAGCGGGAAGCGTCGGCGGCCTTCGCCTCGCTGGCAGGAACGCCAATACGCGAGGTGCCTGCCGGGAATTGATAATGGCCCATCGCGACATCAGCGTTGTTGAGTTCAATCTGAGGGTTCGAAAAATATGCGACTGGATTGGCGGCATAAGACATGACATCGCCATTCGAGGCCAACGCCGAATTGTTATTCAAATCGGGTAAATACCATTCGTAACCATAGTAATACTTACCATTATTATCTGGAACATTGTCAGTTACCCGGTCATGTCTGAGCCCGAAAGTATGTCCAAGCTCGTGGGCAAACGTTTTGACACCGAAGACATCGTAAGCGGTTGCATAAGGAGAAAAACGGTTATCATCGTCGGCGCTCTGAACAGCAATGCCGGCATGGTCACCGGTAATATACGCACCGGCAATAAAGAGTATTTGGTCGGCACCAAGCTTCGAGGCCTCCCGGCGAGCCGGCCCTCCCATTTTTTCAGAGGGATTGACGGGAGAACCATCTTGGTATTTCGCCCCAAAATAGGCCATTTCATCGAGTGAACTGCTTATGCTTTGGTTGCTGAAATCATCTGGGGCGATGACCGTGCCGACGAGTGCCCAACGCAAATTGTCAACCTGACTGTTTTGCAGGATGATATTCATTGCCATGGTGTAGGCGGCGCACGTCACGTCAACTTGCGCTTGCTTTTGTTCCTGGGTAGCCGACACGGGCAGACCGAGAGCGTTTACGAAATGCTTGTCCACGGCGATCAGCAGCGCCGAGTAATAAATGCCATTGGCATCCGGCAAATCGAGTTCCGGCTCGGTGGGCAGCTCCGCGGCATCGAAGGCATAGGTCCTTTCAAGACCGGCGTCAGCGGCGGCAACCGCCGCTCCAGTGTCGTGCATAACCGAATGAGCGGCTTTGGCCGCCACGGTGCTCACGTCGGCCGCGTGCGATTCGTCCACGGGGCAGGGTAGGGGACTTGTGGCGGTCCGGCGCACGGCAACGGAGCCGTCCGCAAGACTGTGCATGGCGTATTCGCTGCCGTCCGGCAAAAGCATCACGCCCGCCCAGGCCTTTTCATTGGCGGAAAAAACGAACGAGGCGAGCGGCGCGTCCTCGTTCCTTCCCGACCACGAGGTCCGGCCGTTTGCCTCGGCATAGCCGGTCCTGGTGAAGCTGATCGGCGCGCCGTCGATGGGCGCGACGGTCAACCTCTCCGGTTTGAAGGCGCGCCAGCTTCGCGGCGTGTCGATGCCGGGGAAGACCGACGCAAAAGAACGCGCCGTGTAGTCAGGCACGATTGCCGGCTCCGGCTTTTCGGCGGCAGGCAATGGTTGCGCGAGATCCGCAAGCACGATTACCGGCGCAACCTCTGGAGCCTCGGTTTTCTGGCCGGTTTTATTCTCGGTGTTGCGCATCGCGATAAATGCGATGGCGACCGTGAGGACGCCAATGGCAATGGGCAGATTCTTTTTCATAGTGTGAAGAGGATGGGAAAGTGGTTTCATGCCTGGGATATTGGCCTAATAGCCCAAATTTACAAGGAGATATTTTCCGAAAAATCAGCCGCCATCAACAAAAACATCAGGCGCGCCGGAAACGTCCCGGGAAAGCGCCTAGAGCCTCGCGATGTCGATTTTCTTGATAAGCTGCTTGAGTATCTTGCCCGACTTGAACTTGACCACGGCGCGCTCGGGAATGACAACTGTCTCGGCGGGCTTGTTTGGGTTGCGGCCAATGCGGGACTTGCGTTTTTGCACTTCCAAAACACCGAAATTGCGAAGCTCGGCATTGCGGCCCTCCGCGAGAGCCCTCATGATGATGTCGAGTGCCATCTGAACGGTCACGACAACCTCTTTTTGCGGAAATCCGGTTTTCTCGTAGATCTCCAGAACTATTTCTCGTTTGGTCAGGTTGGCAGTCATAATTCGGGGGTCCTCGTTATTTTCCATATTGGATAGCTGAAATTATTTTAAGAGATTTGCAATCCGAAAGATTGTTAAGGCTCGTGGCTGCAAAAATTTGCGGCGGGCTATTGGATAAAGACATCACTGTCGTCGCGAAGCAAAAACCGGTTGGTCTCAAGGGCGGAAGCCTCGTCCGCACCCTTCTTTACCACGATCTGCCGGCCTCCAAGGATGGCGGGAGACTCGGTCACCCCCGACTCTGCCGGCGCCTCCACGCCCATCCCGTTGTTGAAGTAAATGTAGCCGTTGCCGGTCGGGTGGTTGTTGGAGATGCGCAGCACATAACGCGGCAGCGTGATGCGAATGACACGCATGAGATAAAGCCGCGAGCCAGTGCCTGCGGAACCGTTCCAAGCGGCCTGCTGATCGGCGGTGAGGCGCGCAGCCCAGTAGGCCGGTATCGAACCGCCCTTCGTGTCCCATTCGGTATTCCAGATGGCCTCGAACCATTCTGGCGAACCGTCATTTGCCGGCATGACAAGTTGCTCGTTCGGCGCCATGATAGAAAAGAGCAAGAAACGTTGCGCACGCGCCTGTGGAGCGGCGGCAACTAAACCACGAGCCCGGCCATAGTGATTGTATAGTATGTCTTTCACGGCTGGCTGGGAGCTAGGCGCGGCGGTGCCAAAACCGGTCCCGCGGAGCGTAGCGATTTTGGCATACCAATCCGCCACGCTGGTCGTCGGATAGCTGCCGTCAGGATTGCCGGTAAAGACGGTTGGCGGCACGCCATCGGGCACGTCGCCGGCGAGCGCGGCAATGTTGACGTTGGCAAAATCGGTCGAATCAAACGACCGAACGACATCGTCTCGGATGGCGTTGAGGGCATTCGTCTCGGCATCGAGCTGGCTCTTTTCCAGCCATCCCATAATGGTCGGCACGGACAGGGCAAACAACCCCGAGATAATGGCGCAAACGATAAGGATCTCGATAAGCGTGAAAGCGCGAGTTTTCTGGCGATGATGCATGGATTTCATCGGATATTCTGGGTGATGGTAAAGATGGGCTGCATGCAGGCGACGATGATAACGCCAACCCCCGCGACAATGAGGACCATCGTGAATTTTTCAAAAACGGCCAGCAGCGTGCGAATGCGTGTCTTGGCTTCGTCAGCATATTTTTGGGCCACACTGTCCAATGCCTCCACCAACCCGCCGCTCGCTTCACCGCTTTGAATGATGGTCAGGGCCATATCCGGGAAATACCCTGTCTCGCTCAAGGCGGACGTGATGGCGTAGTTTTCTGCATCGCCGGTATTTAATATCCCGCTTTCGAGCTTTTCTCGTGACCGGTTGATCGCCGCCTTCGCCGCCTTGTTGCTCATTACGGCCGCGCATGCGCGAAGCGTTTCGTTCGCCGGCATGCCGGCGCGATAAAGCGCCCGGTATATTTTGGACACCTCGGCAGTGACAAGGGACTTGATAATATAACCGATGACCGGAATGCGGATGAAAACCAGATCCATCGCGACGGCCGCCGGCTCTGCTTTGCGAAGAACTCGCCAAAGCACGACAAGCCCGACCGCCACGCCAAGCAAGAGGGGCCAGTGATTAACCGTGAACATGGACGCGCCAAGCACGGCGCGCGTGAGCGCCGGCAGCGGGACGTGAAGCATGGTGAGCAATGCCTGCAATTTTGGGATAACCACGAGCATGACGAACGCCAGCAATCCGCACGCCATCGTCCCGATCATCGCCGGATAGGACAGCGCCTTTTTGACCGTTCCGCGAATTTCCAGTCTGAAATCAATCTGGTCGCGCAAGTCCGCGAATCGCTCGGCGAGGGCCTTGACACCGCTGCCCTCGCTTACGCGAATCGACTCGATGACCCCTTCGTTGAAACTGCGCGGGTATCTCGCCATCGCGTCCGTGAGAGTGCTTCTTGAAATGTCCAGCTCATGGTCAATGCCGCGCAATACCTTGCGCGCAGCCGCGTTCGGGAAATTCTCCTTGAGCTTCCTTATGATGACGTCGGTCATGACATTATTGCGGAGCTGCAAGGCAATCACGTCGAACAAGTCGCGCTGTATCTTCATGGAAAGCCGGGTGCTGCCACCGCCTGCTTTGCGATTGGCCTCACGCTGGCTTACGAGAAACAGACGCTTGGCCTCGACGATCTGGCGCAAGGCGGTGACGTTGGCAGCCTCCAACGTCTCGGTGATGGTCTTCGCGTTCTCGTCAACGCAAGTGGCTAGGTAGAGCGGCATGGCTTAGGGTATGCGCAAGCGCAGTTCGCGTTTTGAAACCGGACAGGCGAGCAGAAACCTGTCCTTCCGCAAATAGGCGGTATCAGCATCTACCCGGTGCAGGGTCAGCCCTTTGAAATGCTCACCGATCAGATAGGGTTGGTTGTTCAAAATCGCACCCGGCCGTCCACCGGTAACGATACCCGAAACCACCAGCGTCGCTTCATGCAGTGTCACAGGAGGCTGATAAATCTGCTCAAAAGGGTTGTTGGACGAGCTGCGCGGCAAATTGAAAAAATTCGGGTCAAGCTCGATCACATACTCCGAATTTGGACGGATGATGGTCAGGCCTGCATCCGATGGCATGTCGAAGTCCTCGGACGCCGCTGCCGCGGCGGGATTTTGGAGCCTAGCGCCAAAGGCAGCGGTGCCTGCCGGCGTAGAGGCGAGGGCAGTCGCCGCTTGATTCGCACGGGCATCCTCGATGTCCTCCTGAGCTTTCTCGAGTTCGGCAACCCGTTTTTGCAGACGGTCGTTCGTTTCGACAAGGCCGGCCAGAGTGCGCTGCGCGTTGGCAAAATAGATGGAAACTTCGGTGTCAGTCGGCTCCGGGTGGTAATCGGCAGATCGGGATGTCTGCACCGGCCCGCGGCTGAACAGAGTTTGCGGCCGTGGGGTGCCGTCCGTGGGCGCGACATTCGTCGCCGCCCGGTTGAAGCGCGCCGGCTTGGTCTGCACGTAGGCCTTGCCCGGCAGATACGCCATCTCCGGGTTCGTTGGACTCTGCAACATGCCCACGTAATACTCCTCGTATTCGGCGGGCAGCACAGGCGGTTGTTCGCTCGGCGGCTCCATGAATACAATGCGCGTGGGCGTCGCCTCGGGTTTTACTTCAACCGGCTTCTTCGCGCTGGCGCATCCAGCGGCAAAGAGGACTGAAAGCGCGCATGCTCCGGCGAGGGCGGCGCGAGCACGGGGAACGCGGAACGCGCCCTGAAAGGCGGCCCGAAGGCCGTCGCCGCGCACAGCGGGAGGGTTCCTCTCTCCCTGGGGAGAGGGGGAAGGGGCGTGTGGGGATGGATTGGGTGTCTTCATGGTAAAACTCGGCGATTAGGCGGCGGACTGGTTTTGAGGTTCGGACTTTTGAGCCGGCTCTTCTTTGCCAGACTTGTATTCCTCTGGCGGCAAGGTTGAGCGGCGAAGGTCAATGGGTTCCAGTGTGTATAAATAAAATTCTTTGCCCGGAAGGACGGCCACATAGTATCCCTTCTCGTCGATCTGTTTGCGCATGTCGTCAAGCAGCTTGCTTATCCTATCGACACCCCCGGCCACGCCCTCCAAGGCGGCATTTTTGACGCCGGGCACCTCCTGATTCACCGTCTGGTTTGTCAGCGGATTTATCACGGGATTATAATCCTTCAACTTGCGCGTCATGGCCGCAATGGCATCGAGGAGGACCAACTTGACCGCGCTTTCGCTGATGCTTTGGAAGCGATGCCCTTTGATGCCCGCCTTCTTCTCATCCGGTCCCCATATTCCCCGCGTTTCGTCGTAATCCCTCGTCAAGGCGGTGCCGGCGACCGACAGCGTCATGGAGTTCTGTTCGCTGTTGGTTCGCCAGACAAAAGTCCAGCGGCCTGACGCCGTGATGGAATCGCGCGCGGGATTCGGGTTGCCCATCCCGTGCAATTCGACGCCTGCGGGAATGACAACGCGAGTCGCTCCGTCCTTGTCGATGTTGACGGTGTCTTCCAGTGTGATGGCAATGATTGGCGTCTCGGGGTTGCCGGTCTCCGGCGAGGAAATGAGCATGCAGCGTATCAACCGATAGGGAGGCAAGTAGTAGGTCGCCGGTTGCAGCGTTCTCTCTTTTTTTGGCGCGGGCCTGTAAGGATAAAGCGCAATCGGGGTTGGCTCCGTGACGAGCTGCTTCTTGACGTTCTCGGGTATGGGTGGCGGGCCTTCGTCTTGGTTGGATTTTCTTGGCTCCTCGGGTGGCGCGATGAATTTTGAGACGGACGCGCCGAATTTCGCAACCACCGGCTGATTCGGAGCCTCTTCCTGCCTGTGTTTCGCCTCCGCAGCCTTCTCGGCGGGCGCGCTAGTGGACCGACGGCGCTCGGTGCTGCCATTGTAGAGGCGGTATCCTATTATGCCAAACAGCACAACCAGGACCAAAACCCCAAAATAAGGCTTGAATATGAGGCGTTTGACTCTGCCGAAAACACTCATTGGCTCACTTCCTTTCGTGCGTCAACGACCAGGAGAAAGTCGTTGTCGATTGAAATGTCAGCGCGGCGTCCATCCGAGGTCCCGGTATAGGTTATATACCCTATATTTTGCCCGGCCTCGGGTTGCGTGACGGTCAGCTTGCGGATGCCGAAATCCCGGTCGCCCTTGGACACGACAAGAGGGTTTGGTTCGTCTGCCGAAACCGGGTAGTTGATGGAGAAATAGAGCGTATCGGTCCGTCTCTTCGCGGTTGAGGCAACAATCTTGTAACGTCCTGTTTGCGAGAGAAGCGCACCCTTTTTGGTTTTGACCTCCGCCGTGCGACCCTCCGGGTCGGTGATGGCGACAGTTTCGATCTCGGGCGACAGCTCCCAAGTCACACGGGCGGGATTGCGGGCCGGTATCTCGCCGGGGAGCTGCGCGAAGCTGGGCCAATAAATGTTTCGCCCAACGCGCAATCCCACTTCCTGCGGCTTGTAGTGGAGCGGTTCATCGGAATCGTTGATGAAGATGGCGCGGAAAACAAGGGTGTCATCCCGGTCGAAGCGAAACACCTGGTCGATGACCACGCGGTAGCCGGGATACTCGATGACCTTTCCCGGCGCGGCGACCTCGATGCTGCGCTGCAATTCCGGGTGCTGCTTTTTGATCACGAAGTATGTCTTCGCATCATTCAATATGTCATGCAGTCGTTTTGGCGTAACGCTTATCCGCCTAGCCTGGGCGATGGAAGAGCCCTTTTTTGGCTCGCTGATAGACAGGGTGCGGGTCGGGTTCTCCGAATAATAGAAGCGAAAACTGTAAACCCTCTCGCCAATGATAACGTTCAGGTCAGCGGTGCCGTGCAGCAATGCCTTGACACTGAAAACCGAGTCCCCTGCTCGTGTTGCAGAAATACTGGCGCGACCGTGTTCTGCGTGGTGATGCGTTCCCGTCCATGCCGTCGATGGGAAAGGGCATGAGGATGGTGGTGGGCACGGCGCCAACAGCGACCTCGTAGGGCGTCGTATCCTGCAAGAGTAGCATGACGCCCACGGGCGGCGTTTCGACCGCCGGGGGCTGGTCGGCGGCCTGCGCCGTGGACGCCAATGCGATGACTAGCGCGATTCTTTGTAGTCGAAGTCCCATACGCCTATCGGATATTTTTGGTTGGTGGCCGCGTCCGGTTGCGGAAGAGGCTGAATATGATTTCAAATTTGAGGCTATCGAGCTTGGGCCGTCCGTTGAACACACCGGTTCGTATCAACTGGCCCTGAACACGTGCCCTCAGCGTGTTATCCGTGTCAACGATGACGTCCGTCGCGCTTATTTCGGCTTTCTGGTGATAGCTGAACTCGGCAAGAGGGCTTTTATCGAAGCTGCTTCAACTTCTCCTTGGCGTCGGAGTTGAAGCAGAGGTCTATGATGTCCGTGCTGTCGGCCCTTCGGGGCCTCGGTTGAGCATGGCGAGCGCATCCAGATTCGCGCTCACTTTGTGGAAGGCGATGGCGTCGCGGAAGCGTATCTGCGGGGAAATCGTCGCGCTGCCGTCGCCGTTCACCTGCACCACGGTCTGCGGCTCCCGCATGATGTAGATGGTGGTTATCGGGCCAAGGGCGGTTGTGAACATGAAAAAAGGCAGGCAATCATCAAAATCCGCACCGAGAGAATGCGGTTAGCCAGATGTCGAAGACACCTTCATCGGAAGCGGTCGCCGCATCCGTTTCTTCTCAAAATTTGACAGGAAAGGGATTTTCATATGCTTATCGTGCCGCGTGTCCCACATAAGGGATGGCGGAAACAGCCTGGTTGACCGGGCTAAACGAAGTGCCGCCTTGGGTGATATATAGAAAGTCGTCGGGGCACCATCAGAGTGCCGATGAGAAACACGATTCCCGCCATATTGCTCAAAAACATGAACTTGACCATATTGGTCGCTTCAAGGCCGCCCACACCCAAAAGGAGGGTGTGCACGAGACCGGCCACGAGCGTGAATCCGAGCGGCCATGCGAGAACGCTTAAAAGCCAGCAGATATAGGTCACGGCCTTTTGCTTCAAGGCGTCGCACGTGAGCGCGCAGATTGCAATCGGCATAAAGGAGAACATGACGGGAACGAGTGCCTTTGTATATAAAGAACGGTATCGTGACCCAGTTGATGACCAATTGCAGCAGGAGTTCATCGCCAGCAGTATCATATTTTAAGCGCTCCGATTCCGATGTCCAGGCCGGTGGTGACAAACAGGCCTTTTTATCAGGCCGTCTTCATTCTTTTCGCTGTCAAGCAATTCGTCCAGTTGGCGCTGCTGCTGTTGAGGGTGTTCAGAACCACGCTGATTTTGAAACCGTCTGTCTCGGCGGCGAGCGTATTGGCCGGCCAATAAAGAGGTTGGTCACGAGCGGCCTCCATACCGGAATGGAAACGCTCATCAGGACGCAGAGGAAATCTTCCCTATTCCGGCCAGCACCGCGGATGGCGAGCTGCGGTTTTCCAGACGTGATTATAATATCCGATCAAGGTGACAATGAAGGCTACTCCGTAAATCCAGAAGCGTATGTTGCCCTCGAAAACCGTCTCGAAGGTAGGAGGTATTTCAATGGTTATGTCAGGGTTCATTGTCTCGGATTCCGGGACTGCCTTAATGCTATTATCTACTGTATTCAATATATTGAAATCGGGCAACAACACGTCGGCGACGATGATGGCGGCGAGAATGGCGGCAAAGATCAATATATAGAGCCGGAACCAGGCCCAGAGGTAGGCCCGGTAGCCTTTCCAGCTATAATTACCAAATAATCTCCTGAACATTGAGTTGATTGCGCTGGTTGCTCACTTCCTTGTCGTTGGATTCCTGCACCTGCGTTTTGACCTCGTTTTCCTTTGCAGCTTGGGTGTCATTGATGGTCTTTTGGGCTTGCAGGTAGGCGAGGACATCCCGGTTTTGAGCTTGCAGATTCACCAGACGCACCTGCAAGGACTCGATTTTGCCGGAGTTTTCGTATTCCTGCTGATCGATGCCCGGACGCATCATGCGTTCGTAGGTTTCGGCAATCTCCGTATTTATTTCGCCCATTTCCTTGGCCGTGTTTTCGAGGGTTTCCACGGTCTTTTTCGCAACCTTCTCAAAATTGGTTTCCTTGAGGATTCTATCGGCATTCACCGGAACTTGCTTGCCGAAGGCGTTGCGGTTGACGATGCCTCGCTGGCCGTAGTCAACCTCAAGGGCCACGCGCGGCTCGCGACTCCAGTCCTTGGTGAGATTTTCGGCACGAAGTTTGAGCGATTTCGCATCATTCACGACCTTGGCCCAATCGCCTATCGTGGTTCGCAATGCGTTCTGGCCGTCGAGCAGCTTTTTGCTTTCTCAATCTGCTCGATCTGCTGCTGTCATCTTTTCATATTTAAGCACCTCCTCGGACCACGCGCCGCGGTCTCCAGCTTGGTCTCGATGTATGGCGTAATTCGACGGGTCGAACGTGATCGCCGACGCCGAAAATCGCGAACGATTTCGGCGCGAAGACAGGCAGGCGGTTGCCAAGGCAACGGTAATGCGGGCGGCGTTTTTCATGGTGAAACGGGTTGTGGATTACTGGGCGGAAACTTTGATATATTCAGTGGTGGGGTTGATTTTGACGCCATTGATGACGCGCGGGCGCGGCGAAAGGTATCTCGATGGAATTGTCCTCCGGCTGAGTCCGGCACCGGCCTCAAATCCGTTCTGCTGGGCGTTCTGGATAGCCGCGTAGGTGACATGGGCGTTTTGGGCGCGCCCTGCTCAGGCAAGGGCCAGCTCCTCCTGCTTGCGTTTTCGTCCTGAGTGCGGGCGTATTCGGAGATGCCGATGGCCGTGACGCCGCCCGCCAGCGTCCAGTAGGGATTGCCGTTGCTGAGCTGATTTGCGGTGAGCCGCCGGCGGCCCGGCGAACGTGGTGTTGACGAGGCGGTTGACCTGGCTGGACTGGCAGCCTGCCAAAGCAGCGGCGAGAAGGGCAGGAATGAGGGCGAGGAATTTAGGCTGCATTTTGATCGAACGAGTATTGGGTTATGCCGGAGATCGGCGGGATTGCGGAGCGACTGAAATAGCAGGCTGACGAGTAGCGTTTGTTCGGCGGCATGTTGAGTGGGATGGGGAGTTTTCGACGCTGTCGCGCATCCCGTCCGGCAACTGGATGCGGGCCGCGAACTCCTTGAACTCCTTGGCGTCATCGTGGCGCGTGATGAGCCATTGGCGGGTGTTGTTGAGCAACGTCGAGACCTCGATATGGGCGATCTGCGCGAAGTCTTGAAGAATGAAGGCGAATACGCAGTTGTATTTCGCGAGCTGGGCGGAAAGCTCGAGCGCGAGCTTGGCACCGCTCGGCATTTGGACGATGCGGGCAAGCTCCTCCATCGTAAAGCGCTTTACCAGCTTGCGCGGCATCGTGACGATGCGCTGGCGGATGCGGCCGGTGATGTTTAACGCAATGGCCCGCGCAGCGCGAGGTCGTTGTTATCGGCCTTGGCGAGTTCAAAGTGCACGACGCGGCCGTCAAACCGGCGGTTGGTGTAGCCGTCGAACAGGGGCCGTATTCCCCGGTCGCGCACCAGTTGTCCATGAGCGAGGCGAGTTCGGCGACTTCGCCGCTGTCGTGCTCGCCGGGCCGCAGCCGCAACAATTCAGTGAGTTCGGAGTGAAGCGGGTATTGCTCGGTCGTGAACTTGGAAAGGCATGGCGCTCGTGCGCGGTCTGCGGATCTTTGATGAAATGGGTGATTTCGCTTCGCTGATCTTCGACATGAACTCCAGCACTTCGCCATCGTTCGCGGCGATGCGGTCGCGCAGATGGACGTAGGCGTCAAAAGCGTATCGTCCGGGGTCATGCGCTGCCTGTGCCACAAATGAATGGCTGTCGCCTCGCGCTGCGAGGCCCGGTTCCTCGGATTCTTCCTCGCCCATTCCTCCTGTGCCTCGCGGTAACAGATGTTGATGTAGTAGGCGAGGTAGGCGCGCCGCCGCGTGTTGAGCCGGGCATCGCCGGAGTCGCCAGCAAATGGGTCGCCAAGCTGATCGCGTAGGCCAGATGCTCAGGATCGAGCGGTGCACCCATCGTATCCAGATAATTAATACTTATATTCCCGCTCTTCTGGATGACGATGGGCTTTTCGCCGTGGTCCGTCGTGTAGTTGGTGTGACGCGCCCTCCTCGACCATGACGTCGTAGTCGAAGTAAGGGCCGGTCTGATAAAGAAGATTATTGTATTTGACGCTTTTGCCCGAACGGCTGCCGCCAGCGACGCCGGTGCTCTGCACCGGCCGTTGACGATAAAGCGCACTCCGCAAAGCGCGCGGTCGGAGGACAGCCAGAGAGCCTGGGCATTGGCGAGATCGCCGGTAAAGCTCGCGGAGAAGGGAATCAGATTGGCGACATGCTCGTCGGCAAGCTCTTGTCGCGGGCGTCATAGGGATGAAAACAGTTGCCCGGGAATGTCGCAAAAAGTTTCGAGCGTGGTAACCTCGAGGTGCGTGTCGTAGGCGCGCGCGCTCTTGATCGAGGTGATGGCCTGCTTCAACGCGCTCATGTCCGCCGCCAGCTTGGACTCGTCGGTATTCCAGACGCGGACCACGAAAAGCGTGCTGAACAGGCGCGTGTGGCCCTCGCCGAGTTGGGACACGGCGTGCCTTTTGCGCTTGATGGTGTCCTCGCGGATTTGGGAAGTCGTCGTTGCCGTCCGCCCCTGCGACTCCAACTCCTGGGCCTCGGTTTTCGCGCATCATGATTTGATACGTGTCCAGCGGCTGCAAGTTGACCGTGATCTGGTAATTCAGGAGCGAGGTTTTGGTAAGGTTGTTAATCATGCCCTCATAGGTCTGAGAGCCGATATTTTGCAGTATAAGCAGCCCGTGGTAATGGCCGTCCATATACATTCTTCCAATATGGTCGGTATTTATGTCCGATGTCATGCAGTTGCGGGCGATGGAAATCCTGTCGTTGAACTGCACGTTGGCATCGGCGAGCCATTCGTTTGAATTGGGATTGAAAAAGAGATAGGTGTGGAGCTGGTGAGCGCGCTTGTTCATCGGCTCCACGTTCACGCCGTCGCCAAAGGCCAGTTTGATTTCGTTGTAGTGCTGGTCGTATTGATTCTCGAATTGTTTCAGAATCGCGCGGTAGTAGCTTTCGCCTTCCTTGCCGGCCAGCGTCGGCGGCGCGGACTCAATCTGTTGCGAGACGAACAAAACCAGATGCTCCCGGCGAAGCTGCTTCTCCTGAGCATTCTCCGGAAATAACGGGCGGTTGACCCTGACTTTTTTTCAGCGGGATTTTTTGCCTTCGCGGTGGCCGCCCATAAGCATCGAGGGCCTTGCTGTAGTCCGCATTGCAGCACCATTGGAACTGAACGCGAATATTGAGCGCTATGCTCTGGAGGTATTTTACGATGTCTTCATGGCATTTCGCCGCCGCGGCGTCGCCGGCGCCGCGCAGATCGGGCGGGTTATCACAAAACCTCTCGTGATGGTCGCATTTTTTGAATGCGCCCCACACAATGAAATCATTGATGAAGTAACCGTTGGGCGGGTGGCGATTCATTCTAAATCAATGGGGATGGCTCGGAGATTTTGCCGAGTTGGACCGTGGTGCGTCCGACAATCCGGCTTTCCAGCCAGTCCCGCAAATAGCGCTTCGGTTTTCCCATGATGAGGGTAAAATGACAAGCAGCAGCAGCGTGTTTGGCAGCAGGAATATGAAGATAACCGCCAGCCAAATGTTAATTTTCATCACTATAATAGAGACGAAAGTTAACATGACAGCTCCCATGAAGACGCCGGTGAGCGCGGCGAGCTGCGCCGGCGAAAATCCACCCATAGGGTGCCCTTGGTTTGATGCCCTGCGTTAGTTGGCCGGTAGGTGGGCATTACTTGAAGGAGGTTGCGACACCGCATCAGCACCGGCAAAGATGTAAAAGATCAAGGAGACAAAAGGGCCGCCGATGGCGAATGTCCATACGATGTAAAGGCGGCCTTGCTGGCTGCCGGATTCGAGTTTTAGTTCCGGCCCCGACAAAATACGCGATCAGGGCGACCAAGAAGCTAATCGCAATAATGATTCCGGCGATCTTCCCAATGCCCTCCTTCAAGTCTTCAGTCGATTTCCATTGGGTCTGCGCGAGGATGGACAAGTCGAGCGCTGCGTGATAAGTTTTGGTGATGAAATATAGTATTGAGTTCATGATTGCAATTCGCACATTGGCCTAATAGCCCAAACTGACAAGCCTAAACTTGCCCTCAAAATCACATGCCTAGAACTGTCCGTATATCTCCCTTTGTCTTCGATCTCACCCGGCCTTGAGCGCCAAACTGGAAGAGTTGGCGCTGGCCTGCTCGATGCCGTCCTCAACGTCACAAGCGCCTCTGTCGTGCGTTCGTTGATTGCCAATGCCCAAACGGGTGTGGAGTTTGTCGGCATCGTTCGGATGCAGGCGGAAAAGGAAAAGATCGCATGGCTGGAAAGCCGCCGCTCAAAAAGACCTCGTCTCAACAATCGGGAAAGCGCAGTCGCGCCTACCCCGTGGAAATGCCGGAGGAGATGAAGCTGCTCAACGAGCTGGCAAGCAGCTCGGCTATCAACATCAGCGACATCAGCACGGCCGGCCGCATCAGTTGCGGCTGCATCGTGCGCGCGCTCATTGCGAGTGCGTCCGCCACCCCTGACTTCATCATCAGTGTCCGCCAGCAGGCGATGCAGGAAAGAAACTCCTGGCGCGAGAAACGGCGGCAATACCGTAAAAGAAATGAATCTGGACAAGATTGACCTCGTGAACGGCTTCATGCCGTGGATTTCGGAACGCATCAAGGGACAACCGGAAGTGCTCGCCGCGCTCAATGAGCATCTGGCTTGTAGCGAACTCGGTTTGACCGACCCGCTTTACGTCAAGGGTGGTTTCATGTTCGTTGGCCCGACCGGCGGGAAAACCGAGGTCACGCTATGCCTGACCGATTACTTCGCCGACGGGAATCTCTGCAAGATGAACATGTCGGAGTTCAAAACGACTGAAAGCATCATGGAACTTCGCGCGCGCCTCACCAAAGCCCATATGGGGCAATGCCGAGTGTTCCTGCTGGATGAAATCGAGAAAGCCCATTGGGAGGCTATGGATTTGCTGCTGGGCATCCGGACAAAGGAGCCGAGCTGACCGCCGCCGATGGCAGGCTCATCAACTTTACCGATTCCTATTTCGTCATGACCTCGAACTTGGGCGCGAAAGAAGCAATGCGTTCAAGAACGAATAACTACACCTCGTTCAAGAACACGGTCTTGCAGTATGTCACGCTGGCTATGCGCCCGGAAATCATCGGACGGCTGAGCAAACTTGGCGGCATTCATGTTTTCCGTCGCTTGGGCGAGCCGGAGCAACGCGCTCTGGCGGGATTTCACATCAAGCGCGTGCTCGAACGCATGGCCCGCCATGGATGCCACCTCGAACTGTCAGAGTCCGCCTTTGAATACATCGTGCGCAACGGCTACTCGGCCGAGTATGGGGCGCGCAACATGGAAGGTGTCATCATGAAGGCGATTCAAGAGGCGGTGAGCACAGCGGCACGGGTGCGGCAGCAAGTCAGCGGACGGCTGATCGAGAACCCGGATAGCAATGGTCTGACCATCGTCCGGTGGCCTAAATTTTGATGCCGGGGTTTTGTCTCGGTCCCTGCTTGTGAAATTCAGAATTTTTGGACCTTGGGAAGCTGCGCGCAATCAAGGTCGAGGGCAGGGCGGGGATAAGTCGAGTTGGAAACGTTTGCCGGCCTGCAATGCGTTTCGGGATGTGATGATGTCGTTGAGCGTATGCAGTTCGTTCACCAGCGCACGTTCGGGACAGACGCCGGCGCGCACTTCGCGCGCGCCATGCAGGTAAAGCCTGCATATGGTGACGAGCGGATGCGTGCCGGAGATCGTTTCGCGTGGTGCCATCGAACCTTTTGTTATCAAGCGCGCAAAGATTGCCGATCTTGGCTTTCAGCAAGGTCAGCGGGCTTGGAACGCGGGCGTTCACGCCCGGGAGCATTTCGATGGTGACGCCGCCGGACAAGTCGGCGTGGTTCACGCCCAGGACGCTGCGCAACACATCCACCTCGAGCAATCCGCCGGGGACTCCTTGAGAGCACGGCGGCAATGGGATTTCTGGCGTCGGGATTGACACGGATTTGCCAGCCGCGCCGCTCCGCCAGTTTTGGGCGAGGGCGACGTCTCCAACAATGTCCGCGTCGGTGCTGGTGAACGGCGCCAATCGCAGTAATTCCGGGCTCTGGTCGCGCATCACCTCGGCCCATAAGTTGACCGCCTGGCCGCCTACAATGAGAGGTTTTGACTGGTCACCGAAAAGATCGGCGAAGGCCTTTGGTTCAAAATCGGGCATTACAAGTGATAACTCACGACACGCGGGCGAAAGTTTTTGGGAAGCGGAAAGCCGAGCATTCCTCCTGAATTTGAGCCGGTGTTTTGAGGCCAAGCTCAATGCGCGCGGCATCATAGCAACGATTGGCGCTTTTGCGTTCCCACACTTGATCGGCGAAAGACAGCCCCTCAAGCGCACGCGGCGCGGCAGCTCGGGGTTGCGCCGGAGCAGCGTCTTGAAATACTCAATATCCCGAGTCGGTCTGGCTTGGACTGTGTTCATGGTAAGGCTTTCGGGATTCTGGCTGTTGCTCGCGCTCAACGGAATGCTCTCGGCGGGAATCATTCGCGCTTTGCATTAGTTTTCGCAGGAGCCTTGTCATGGATTTGAAAGTAGGAAAACCTAAGCAGAACGCAATAGTTGAGAGGGAATTTGTGTTGAAAGCATGGCGGAGCGAGCATGACGGCGCTGCGCGCCGAAGGGCGGCCCGTAGGCCGCGGCACGCACAGGAGGGCCCTCTCCCGGGAGAGGGGAAGGGCGGGGATGGATTGGGAGCTGGGAAGATGTGCCGGCGCTGCCGGTTCAAGGAAGGCGTGGATGACGGGCGCCTGACCGGCCCGTGCGGGCCCGGTCGGGGATTTTCAGGCTTTGCGCCAAAGGCAGGGGATGCTGGCGGAGGAAGCGCGGCTGCGCTTAATCCTAAATTCATAGATTCATAAATTATGAATCATGACGGACGCAGCTCGCGACGTGGAGGACATGGAATGAATCTCAGAAAATCTGAGGCGATTTCGCATCTGTGATAATCTGATTATCAACCCGCGTCCTTCCAGTTGCAGAATGGCGTTCAGCGCCATATCCATGACTTCTGAATCAAGATTGCTCAATTGGATTGCGTGGAGACCCAGTTCGGATCTGCCAATCTGGACATGCTCAACCTTGGCCGAACATTGATTTACATGGTGCCAGACCGAATCCATCCGGTTTCGGGCAATGAACCGTATCATCCGGGATCTCTTCAATCGACTGATTCCAGTCATAGACTTTTAGATTACAGGGGCCTGCCATTTCCGATGCTGATCCCGTGATTGTCGGTAAAGGGCTGCAAAGTGATGCGACTGATCTGCGTTCCAGAGATAGAGACGCCGGGACCAGTTGAACAGTCCGGCAATCGGCGCATATTGAAGCGGGTCTCAAACGACCTGATGTTTTCCTGCCAATGCGCCTCCGTTTGAAATCCGATAGCACCGTCCTCTCGCAAAACATGATAGGCGAAATCGTGCAGGGAACGGCGAGGACCTGACTTTCCGCCGCATGAGCCGTAAAACTGCCCCACCGGAATGCGAATATCGGAAGCTCCACGGTAATGTGAATCAAGGATTCCATGACCTGCATGAGTTCGGTGCGCATCGGGAAGTAATCAACCGCCGTATAATTGGCCATCTGCCAGACGGGATCGCTGGTAAAATCCTGATCGCCCAGTGGCAATAATCCGATGGGGTTTTGAACTGTTCAACCAACTCCGCGAGAAGTCGCTTTTGGCGGCACCGTTCACCCCATCTTCTTAAAGACAAATTCACCATGCGGCAAAGATCGCGCGCGCGACCAATGTCAGCAACGACTTTTGCACAAGCCCAACTCGTGCCGATGACGGCGAACCACGCGGTCATCGGCGTCGAGAACCTGAACGTGCGTGGCATGGCGTTAAACTCCAAAAATCCGTTTCCAAAACATGTAGCGGAAACGCGGCGAAATCTTCCGTCCGTCGTCGGTTCTCGGATACAAGTAGCCCTGCGTCCAGCGGCCCTCGACGTGAAAGATGATCGCTCTGAACTTTGGCAGTCTGGTGAAAATGCCCGTATGGAAAATATGACGCAGTTCTTGACGGACGCTGGTCGTGTTATTCATGGCGCCGAAGCTCCAGCTCTTGTCGCGCTGCCATTCCTTGCCAAAAACATTTGCCGCCATTTCACGGCCGGTCTCATCGCGAATCGCGCCGATGACGTGATTGTTGAGGTTGGTAAAGACAACCTCGGCGATTTCCTTTTTCCCGTCCAGCGGCGGCAGCGCGGACGAATAGCTTTGCATCGCCAGAATCAAGGTGCCCCGGCTTCACGGATTTTATCCAGCGTGTTATGATCTGCGAGCCCTTCCTCGGAGCATAGCAGGCTGTTCTGGCCTTCGTCGGCAAGCAGGATAACCGGTGTCAGTTTGGCGTGTTCCTCTTCGCTGTAATCGTCAAAACGCCGTAGCAAATGGTAGTAGCCTGCGAGTTTGAACCACGCGGTGATGTAGCGGCGCTGCGAAAGGTAGGCCTGCGGAATTGAGGGCAAAGGATAAAGCCTTTATCGACGCAATCCAAGGTGACGTTCGGCGTATCGGACGAAAAACATCGCGCAACTCATCGGTTGCGTAAGGGGCAAGATAAAGCTCGGTAGTCGATTTGATGCCTGATTTTTCTTCCGGTGCTTTTTGTCGAAGGATGCCCAAAACTCAAAAGCTCCGCGCATCGTTCCGACTCGGACGCCTTGAGCTGCAACCTCTCGTGCCTCGTTATAGGTCCGATCATCCGCGATGAAGTCATATGCATCGGCGAGTGGGGGTGATGCCAATGGCGTCGAGCGTTTGAAAAGGTTCGAGATGGTTTTCGACCCTGATTCTTAAAAATGCGTTATTGGTTTTCTGCCCGCATGCAACTGCGGTGTCGATGACAAGCTGCGCGTAAGTGTCCCAAGGAATAGTCCGGTCACCGATGAAATTCATCATATGGGTGATCGGTATGTCCAAGTCTCGACCGCCTGCGTGGTCGCAAAACGATAAGTTTTTCAGGGCGCTTGAATGCCTTGCAAATCTTTCCCAGCACCGGTGAAAATTCGCCTTTTCGTCTATCGCAATGCAGCCGAAGTTCGGAATCGTGACCATGAGCTGGCTGAACATCGTGCGGATGACGCCGGCGGTCTTGCCGTGGCCGGAGCGTTGGACAATGCACCAGTGCGTCAGGAACTCATCGAGCGTCCACGTCATGCCGAGCATTTTCAGGACATGCCGCCCGCCTTCGTCCGGCATATCGACTTGCGGGCCGATGACATTGCACAGTTGCAGGAAGCCGACAACGGCGGCGATGCCGGCAACCCAAGGCATGAAAACCAACGCTGTCACGCTGCCGCCGAATGCGAGCGCGCAAACGCAAAGATATTGGGCGCGGTCGGTATTCATGCCGCGCTGTCCGCTGCTTTGCCCTGCGCGGCTTCCTTGGTTTCTCAAAGGCAATTTTAAAACTTCCGAATCTCCTGCTCTGAGGTCACGATCTTCGGTTCAATTTTGAGGCTGTTTAATTGCTCGGCGATTTTCAGATAGCCGAGCCCGTAGGTTTCGCGCATCTGGCGTATCTGGTCGGTGAGTTCGGCAAGAATGGTGCCGATGAACGGATTCTCCTGTTTTTCTGCAACTCGCTGAGAACGTTTGCGAGTTGAGCTTTTGCGGTTTTGACACGGGCGGCATCTTGGATGGCGCCTGTGGAACTGAGGTTTGGGATTGTGCCTTTGGTGTTTGGATTCATCGGGATGAAAATCAGACATTGGGCTAATAGCCCAAAAGACTAATTTCCCCTATGCCGCGCGGCTTTGTAGCCGGCGCGCAAGCTGAGTCTTGCGCGTCTGAGCGCCGTTTAGGCCTCTGTGACGTGCGCAGCACGTTACTTATGCGCCAGCATAAGGAGTAAACTGTCCAGTATTGCAAAATGGCGAACTGCCATTTTCATTAAAGCGGCTCATTGCCGCTCATGGTCACGCCAAAACCCAACTGAATCTTACCAACGCGAAGGAATATTTCAAAAGCACCTCGCGCATGGGGACTATTACACCGAAAAAGAGACTATCGCCGGCGAGTGGATAGGAGACGGTGCGGAGCGGCTTGACTGAGCGGTGCCGTGAGCGAAGCGGAGTTTCTACGCCTCTGCGAAGGCCTGCATCCGAAACGGGCGAGCGCCTGACCGCTCGAAAAACACCACGCGCGTCGTCAACGGCGTGGAGCAATCAAACCGGCGCGTCTTTTTCGATTTCGTCTTCCGTCCGCCAAAGAGCATTTCCCTCGCGGCGCTCTGTTTTGACGAGCGGCTTGTCGCGTTGCATAAGGAGGCGGTGGACGCGCTGGCCGAGTTGGAAAAATACGCGGCGGCGCGAGTGCGCAAGAAGGGCGAACAGGGCCATCGCACGACCGGCAACTTTGTTGCCGCGCTTTTCTGCCACGATACCAGTCGTGCGCTCGATCCGCTCCTGCATACCCATGCCGTGATTTTTAACGCGACCTTTGACGGCGTCGAAGATCGCTGGAAGGCCCTCGAAAATCACGACATGTATCGTGCGCAAAAACTCGTGAGCGCGGTTTACGATGCAAAATGACCGGGCTTAACCGCCTTGGCTACCGGCTGCGGTATGACGGCGAGCACTACGAGCTGGAAACCGTGCAGCGCGAACTCATCGAAAAATTCTCCAAACGCCGCGCTCAGATTGAGGCGATGGCTGACGAACAGATGTCGCGCCAGGATGCCGGCGTTAACCTCTACACGTTGCGCGATCGCATCGCGCACGATCATCGTGCGCGAAAAATCAGCGATGCGAACGCCGACACGTTGCGGGCGGACTGGCTGCGGGAAATGAACGCCGCGGAGCGCGCTCGCCGTCGGCGCTGCCGCAACCTCCGTTGCTCGACCAAAACGCGGCGCTAGAGCGCGCCGTGAAGGTCGCCCATGATCTCACCTTTGAGCGCAAAAGCGTGGTTAAACGCAGTGAACTTGAGGCCGCGATACTTCGCGAAACATTCGGTTCCGGCATCAAGATCGAATCGGTCCGCAGCGCGCTGGCGCGCGAAAATTTCGCCGAAAGTGCCGATGGTGGCGAACTCGCCTCGCGTGAAGGACTGCGGCATGAGCTGTCGGTTTTGACCGCGGCAAAATTGGGGCGCAACCGACTGCCGCCGCTGAAAAAATTCGACGTCGCCAAGACGTCGCTCGATGCCGAGCAATGCGAAGCGGTGCGCCTGATCGCGAACAGCCGGGATTTCATCACGCTTTGCGGCGCGGCGGAACCGGGAAAAGCTACACGCTGAATTTCGTCGCCAAGGCCGTGCGGGAAACGGCCGCACCGCTGGTCGTCCTAGCGCCACAGACCTCGCAAGTCCGGGACTTATGCAAGGACGGACTTGACGCGCACACGCTTGCGAGCGTGCAAAGCATTCGGACGGCGCCGTCGTCATCCTCGATGAAGCCGGACAGGTCGGAGCGCGGCAGATGCATGACCTCGTGCAGAAAGTCCGGCTGCGGCCGGCCGACTGATATTGTCGGGAGACACCCGCCAACATGGCGCGGTCGAGGCGTCCGACGCACTTGTCACCATCGAACGATATGCCGGCCTCAAAGCGGCGGAAATCCGCACCATCCGCCGCCGGGACCCGCGCGGCGAGCGAAAAGAAGCGGCTCGCATTGCCTCCTACCGGGATGCTGTTTCTGCGGCAAGCGAAGGCGACTGGCGAAATCGCTGCGTCTGCGTCAGATCGGAGCCGTCGAGGTGGTCCACGAACACAAACGCGTTGCCGCGGTTGCAGCTGCGGTCGTCGCCGATCTGAAAGAAAAAAATAGCGTCCTCGCTGTGTCGCAAACACGCGCTGATGCCGCTGCGGTCAATGAGGCCATTTCAGCGGCCTGCCTTGAAAATGGCCTCATAAAAAAGCGCGCCTGATGGATACGCTCGTTCCGAAAGACATGCTTGCGGCCGAGAAGCGCCTCGCTCGCTCCTACCGTGTTGGCGACGAGATCCAGTTCATCTCGAAATACGGCGCCAACCGCGCCGGGGACCTGCGCAAAATCGTGCACATTACCGAGGGCGCCCTGCTCTTGGAGCCGCGCCGGCGAGGCCAAGGCTGCGCGGCTCAGCCTCAAATATGCCGAGAAGTGGAACATCGTAAACCGGCGAAAACGTTGCTCGGCGTTGGCTCGCAAGCTCGCAAGTGCAGCTCACGGCAACGTCAACGGCAAGGCCGTTGGTGGAGAACGGTCAACGGCGAAATATGCACCGTCACACGGCTTTTTCGCAACGGCGGCGTCGCCATCCGCGATGGCGATGGCAATTCAAAAAGCTCGCGCCGCACCAGATGGTGTTGCTCCCCGGCTATTGCGTCACCTCCTACAGCTCGCAAGGCAAAAGCGTTGAATCCGTGGTTCTTCTGACGCCGGCAGCGAGCTGGCGACGCATAAAAAAGGGTGGTATGTTTCGATTTCTCGCGGACGCCGAAAATCAAAATTTTCACTCCGTCCGCAAAGGATCTGCTCAAGCGCATCCACAACCCCGGTGAAGACAAACTTGCCGTTGAAATGCCCGAAACTGCCGCCCGCGCGCGCGAAGGCGCGGCGCTTGTGCAGCACCTTCACTCTCCACTCTCGCCGCAAAACCATAGCCAAAAAGTCACGCAAAATCTATGAACCCAAACCCGCCACCGCCGCGCCGGCGTCGTCCCGGCTGAGCGCGAAATTCTCATTAAAACCGAGCACTCCGCTGCCACGCCGGCGCCCGCCTCTGCGAATGAGTCACCCAAGGAACTCTGCTTCCGGATCGACACTGACAACCGGTATAGCGCCGAGTTTCAACTCGCCTCCGGCGAAACCATTTCCCTGCCGTATCACCATTTCAGCTTCGCCTTTGGCTCGGCCGACGGGCAAACGCTCAAGATAAAGTTCTGGTCGCATCTGGTGACCATTACCGGCCGCAACCTGGCGACGGTCAAAATGCGATTCGATGCGCGCATAATGTGACTGTAATCGAAGTGGAGGAACACTTTCAGAGTCTTTACACGGGAAATGATGTATTCATTTCACGGATACAAATTGAGGAAACGAAGCAGGACCAAAACGCCGGAAAAAGCCTCCACTGAGGAGGCCGCCCCTGATGCCGACGATTTCGACGATGGAAGCGAGGGCTGAAAACACGAACAGGAAACCAACGCTCCGCGATGGTTTCTCTCGCGCCAAAGGCGCAATTCACTTTCCTTTGAAAGTCAGCACTCGCTTACGCTCGTCGCCAAAAGAACAGAGGCCTCATTGCCGGCCTCTTTCGCGCCTCCTTCGGCGGCGCGAAATTCACCGCTAGGATTTTCAGGGCCGACGCCAAAGGCATGGAATCCTGATACTTATTCTCAAGAGCAAGGGTATATCCATCCGTTGCCAATTTGGCTTGCACGTGCTCAACAAGGGTCCATAATAGCTATTATGACTAAAACCGTCACTGCATTGGAAATGAAAACCCGCCTCGGCCGGTATCTGGCCGGGGTGGAAAGCGACGCGATGGAATATCTGATCACGCGGCACGAGAGGCCTGTTGCGCTGCTCGTGCCTGTGCGGACAGGCAGAGGAACGCGGGCGGCGGCGCTCCGCCGCCTCGCAACCGGCTCCGTGCGCCGTAAGGCGGACAACTGGACCACCAAGCAACTCATCGAGGCGGGCCGCAAATGAACGTTGTCTTGGACGGAAGTGCGGCGCTGACGATTTTGTTGCCGGACGAGCGTGGCGGCAAGGCTGCGCCCTCAATCTTGAACGCCCTCAACGAGGCGGAGGAAATACACGTCCCCGCGCATTGGTGGGTTGAGGTTGCAAACGGGGTGCTCATGGCCGAAAGGCGCTCGCGCCTGACCCAGGCGGAGAGTGCCACGGCATTGGAAGATGCGCATGAGCTGGAGCCGGCGACGGACAGGAAAGCGGCGCGCGGATAACACGTGATGCGCTGGCACTGGCCAGACTGCATTCGTTGACCGCTTACGATGCCGCCTATCTGGAGCTGGCGATGCGTCAAAAAGCCAGGCTGGCGACGATGGACACCGCGCTAAGGCATGCGGCGTTAAAAGCCGGGGTTGCAATCATACCCGCGTCTTCGCATAAAGTTAGCTGATTCTCCACATCGACAATGCGATTGACAGAAGAGCAAAAAGAGCAAAGGGCGTTTATGTCGCGGCTTCCCCGGCAGGTGCCTGCATACGGCGCAAGCCGCTATCGATTGGTGTGACTGGACCGTGGCAGAAACAAAGAAGGCGCTCGTAAAGGCAGAGGAATACCTCGCTGTGTATCGGCCTGACGCGAAACTATCACCCCTTCGGGTGGTATTGAGGCCCACCGGCGTCCGGCGATGGAAATGCTCCATTTGGAGGTCTTGCTCAATACGGAATGGGCGACGAGCGTCACTTTTCTCTGCTCCGGCGGCTACCATGTTGGAAAGGATTACAGGCATTCGCGGGACCACGCGATGCACGTGCCCGACATGTCGGAGGCCCTTCACCTTGCCGGAATTATCGTGCGGAAGCTCGGGATCAAGAAAATCGAGGTGGGTTACAGCCTCGACAAGCTTAACATTGGCAAGCGTGATAAGCTTCGCGCTGGCTTGATAGCTCGTCTTACCAGTCAATAATAAGACATTGTCATAGAACGATTTACGCGCACAATGTCCGTTATGTCTAATTGAAAGTGGGCCAAATCTCAGTGCCTGTTACTGGGTCAATTTTAACTGCCTGCTGACACCGAGATAGGCCACGGTGCACGCCGGCGTCGGTGGTCAGCGAGGCCAGCCGCCCGGTGGTCGCATTCGCGCTGTACAATTGCTTGCGGAAATCGCCGAAAGATCGGCGGCCGCACCAGTGTCGCCGCTAGGCTGTTCGCCCGGCGCGGTGGATGGGCGCGCGTGAAGCCGGCTGCCGCGACGTGGCAGCGTGGCAAGCGATTCGGCTAGTGCGACCAATTCGCCGCCAATGCGCAAGGCGGCGTCCGTGTTATCTGGGCGATATGCCGGGCAATCTCGCCAAGGTCGCGCAATGCGGGCGAGAGAGGATTACGCGGTAATCCACTGGCGGAGATTTTGCGCACGTCCTCGGCCGGCACACCGCCCTCGTCGGCGAGCGAACGCTCGGCCTCATCAATGGCCGCGAGCATTGCCGGGGTCTCCGGCCAGAGCTTCAATTCGAGCCACGCGGCGAGCTGGTGCTGCGCGTCGGCAGGCAACCTCTCGATGGCGGCTTCGATTTCGGTCATAGTGGACATGGTGCAATCTAACAAGGCTTCCCTTTCAGGCAAGCCTTGAGGCCTTTCATGAATTCATAGATTCATAATTTATGAACCAGCGCCGACCTTCAAAAAGAGGCGCGCCTTTCGGCGCGCCACCGGCATTTCTGCCTTTGTCGGCGTGCAGCTTATGGGTTGCTTCCCAGCAGAGCCCAATTTTAGCACGCATCCTGACAATGTGGCGTTGGCCGAATCATCACAAGTTCAAAATACCGACGCGCTTTACGCAACAATCTGAATCATGCTCCGCATGACCAAAGGGCTTGCCCTTTGAAACCCAGGGCCTCATTGCCGGCCCTGAAACCCGCTAGGATTTATACCGCTCAACGAGGAGGCCAAAAGTCGCCTGCGGTGAATCAAAAACCGCCCACGGTGAGGTAGGCGGTTTTCGGTGGGACCGTAGGCCCCTCGGCGTCCACGCGTGCGGGTCGCTTCCAGCGTTGCCCGTCCTGGGATGCATTTGAAATCTGCGAATTACAGCCGCCTTTGTCAAGCAGGGGTGTCCTCCCCTGCCCTTTGGGGGTGGAGGCCCGTTGGCGTGCATGTAGCGGCGCGGAAGCGCGGGTCTGGTGGTGATGGCCTCCTCGTTGAGCGGTATAAATCCTAGCGGTGAATTTTTCGGGGCCTTTGGCGGTGTTTGGGTGGGAAGCGGTTATGGCTGATCGCCAAAGGCCCCGAAAAAGAGGCCGGCAATGAGGCCTCTGTTTTGGTGGCGGCGGAGCCGCTGCTATTATTTTCCAAAGGAAGGGGAATCGAGCGAAGCGAGAGGGAAACCATCGCGGAGCGTTGGTTTCCCTTGTAAGGTCGGCGAAGCCGTTGCACTTTGGGGGCCGCGGGGCGGAGCGAAGCGTAGCCGCCGACGGGGAAGGGTCTGGGAGAACCAAACACGGTCGAAAAACGGGACCAACTCCCTACCCTTCCCTCTGTCTTTTATTATTTTCTTGGGATAAGAGGGATAAGAGGCCATCGGCATTTTATTAGGAAATGATAATAAACTACTTACTGAGCATTTTCCATGTAATAGCGGGAACAGTTCCCCATGCCAACGAATAGCGGGAACAGTTCCCCATGCCCGCTCAAAACGGAATACTTCCCCGAAAACGGGAACAGCTCCCTGCCCTGCTCTGAAAACGGGAACAGCCCCTGCCTGCTCCAATAACGGGAACACTTCCCTATTTCGCAGAAGACAATATGTAAAAAACGGAACACTTCCCCTAATAACGGAACAGCCCCCTGTTTTTGCAGCGAAAAGCGGAACAGATCCCCTATGCCCTCACGTGCTTTCATTCTTCTCTGAGTCCACCAACTTTTGGTCTTTTGCGTCGCAACGATCATGTCCTCCACGACCTCACCGGAGATCCAGAGATCCCATACGGCATCGATGATGGGTTTGCGTCCACGTCCGCGAGCGCTCGTGTCATAGCGGATTTCCTCGTCATAGCCGTGTTTTTCTTTGTCGCGGACCGCGGTAAGAATCCGCATCTAAGCATGTCCGCCCAAGCTTGGCGGCACTCGCGCACGTTGTTGCGCAAATTCACGTAGCGGGTCATGGTGCTGTTTTCGAGGATGAATTTCAGCGAGATGTTGTAGGGCTTGGCACTTGAAAAACCAAAAAGCCTTTCTCCACGGTCGTGTAGTAATGGGACATGCGCTGGTAAGTCCAGCGAGCCAGAGGATGCTTCAACTGCATCAGGCGGCCGTAGTGGATTTGACGATAGCCTTTCTTGCGGAGCGCGCCGATGAAAAGCGGATGAAAGGTAATGACCGCAAGCGAGCGTTCGCTATCGGTCTCATTGATGCCGTAACCGTATCCCAGAAGACCGACCTCGGGGCTGATGCGAACGCTGCCCTGCTTTATCTCGATGCGGCATTCCGACAGGATTTGGAGAGCTTCGTGAATTTCTTCGAGCTTCCAGCCGTGCCCGGCTTCGATGCACCTAGCGCGGATTCGGCTAAGCGAGCATCGCAACTCAACCTTGGTTTGATTGGCCGCCTTGATTTGGTGCAGGATGTCAGGGCTGTCGATGGCCATTTTGGTTACGACTTCGCGAACGATACCTTCACGTTGCCGGGAACGCCTGCCGCACCACGTCGCCTTTGCGGACGATATTCGTGGGCTTCATAATCAAGGTGAACTGCTCGTTGCCGTAGGTGAAGATCTTCCGGTAGGGTTTGCTTGTGTCCGCGTGCCCGGCATCAAAAGTATGGCCGGCAACGAACTGTAAAATTCAAGGGTATTGGTGTAGTTGTTGCCGGTGACCGCTGCGATTTCGCGAAAGAAATCGAGCTGGTCTTTATCGGGGCGGATGCTTGGCACCAATTTGCTCATGCTCATTTGAACGTGAAAACGTAAGTTCGAGGGAATACCTGCCACCCGGCATCGCGGGCCTCCTTCTTGGTGGCAAACGCCTTGGCGTGGGCCAAGTCTTGAGGCTGCAACAAACGGCGCCGGTGGCCGGCGATAACGGGGACAAGGGAAGGGATTCCAGACCATTCGCCGGCGCAATGGCATACCATGCACCTCCGATTTTACCCAACGCATACCAGAATAGCTTCGGCTCCGGCCGCGGCGGGTTGCCCGCCATATCGAGGATTTGCCCGATGGTCAGAGATTCGACCGTCACACCAGCGGCCTCGGCAAATGCCGTCAAAGCGGCGCCAAAGTGCGGCGGCCTCGGCACGTAGAGGCATGGCCCTTTGCAGATCGGACGCTATCAAAGCGCCTTTTTCTGCAAGGGCTGGATTGTCGGGGCGAGGGAATACATGGGTTCAAATCTCAAACATGGATGAGGCATGCTCCGTGAGACCGTCGAATGTGTTGATGTAGGTCGGGTGCCGCTTTCGAAATGCAAGGCGTCCAGCCCATCGGCAAGGGAACGCCCCTACCCTATCGAGGAGGCCTCGTGCATCGACCGTTTCCATCCGGCACCCTCCGGGTCCGTGTGGCAGGCCGTCAAAGTCGCAAAACGTCACGCTTGCCGCCGACGTTGGCGACGGCGAGCACGATGAAGACGCGTGTTGCGGCCGGGCCGTCATGGTGGCGTGCGATTTCGATTGGCGACGCCGGCGGCGTCGCGGGCATGATCGAGGGCGATGTCGTAAAGGGTGGTCATAGTATGGTGCCGCGTCGGCCGGGGACTTGGTTGCATCGTAGGCCTGCAAGTAGGAGGCATCGAGCGCGGTGCGTTGCAAGGCGGCGCAGCCGGCTGCGCTCCCGACATATCTGCGCCGGTTTTTGAGTAGGAAATCGCGGATTTCGGTGATGCGAGGCTGCAAATCCGTCGAAAGGTTGACGGTGCGACGGTCGTTCTTGTCCGCGGTGTCGCTGTTGCGGTCGTAGTGATCCGGAAGGCTTCGTCCAAGGGCGTGATTTTCAGCGCTGCTCGCACTGCCTCGGAAAGAGTCGGACGCCGACCGTTATTATTGAGGAAAACGAAGACCGCCTGAATGCGTGCGGCGTCGGCGGGGCGACGCACATGGACAAGAGCGGATATTGCCGGCGCTGGGTGCTATGCAAGGGAGCCTGTGTCCGGTTGATCGCGAGCGCACGGATGGCGGCGCTCGGCCTTGCCGCGTCGGGCGTCTTGGGCGATGAGCCGGCGCGGCCGTGGGCTTGGCGAGCGCGCGGCTCAAGGCGGCGAATGCTGCCGGTTTCTTGGGAGCGGTGTCTTTTTAGCCATGATGCGAAGTGTAGGGATTATTCATAAAATCACAAGATATGAATTTATGAATGTGATTGCAACGCCTGATATATTGCCGTGGCGACATCCGCCGTCTCTTTCTGGATGCGCTCGATGGTTTCCCGGTCGCGCACTTCCCGCGCCGCCACATGCCAGCCCCGTAAACCAAGTGACGGTAAACCTCGCTCTTGGACATGAACGGCTGAATCAAAGGGACGGTATCGAGGCCGACCGCATGCAATGCCTCTTCGACCAGCCTGTGCGGCGGCGTCCGTCGAACTGGTTGATGAGGATGCGCACGGGCACGTCAGGCCGGCGCGCGCGCAGTTTCGTCAATGTCTCCGCTGCGGGCTGCAAATCGAGCGTGCCGGTGCCGGTAACCAGAACGAACAGCGAGCATCGGTCGAACTCATCAAGGAAAAGCGGCTCGTTGAGGTGCGGAGGACTGTCGGCGAGGATGATGTCGTATGAGTCATCCGTGCCCTCCAACGCGGTCACCACGTTCATGCCGGCGAACGCCGACTGGTGCATGGCATTGGCGAGGCTGTTTTGGGAATCGCAGTCGCGGAAGCCGACGCAAGCCGGCCATGGCATAAGCCATGGCCGTGGCGATGCAGCTCGTGGTTTTGCCAACCCCGCCCTTTTGGCTCCAAAGAGGACAATGGGCGTCGCGGCCGTGCTAGGCATTCCTATTTTCATAAATTAATAATTTAGGAAATTATGAAACGTGTCGGCAAGGATGTCACGCCGGAATTACGTCGAGCGCACGCTGAGCATTTTCTCGGCATAGGCGGCGGCCCATGCCGTAACGCGCTCGAGTTGCTGGGCGGCATCCCTGCCCTCTTGTCCGGCATGAAGCTGTCAGGCACGGCCGGCGCGTGGGACGCATAGAAGTCGAACATAGTCGCCCCTTTGTTTTGTTGCCGGCGCGCCGGAAAAAGCGGCAGGTTGAGGCCGCGCACTGGCGCGGCCGGCTTGACGTTTCGTTTCATGCTGTTGGCATCGTCTTTCATATATTCCTAATTTATGATTTTATGAATTACAGGTATATCAGGACAGGCAGCGCCGAACCTCCAAGGTCGCGGACGGAACGGTGTCGAGATAGCGTGGGCCGTCCGCGGCCTGCTCGTAGAGATCGGCCACGCTGGCGTTGAGCTTAGCGACAAAGACGCGCGTGCCTTTCAGCCAAGTGCCGCGGGCGCACTTGAAATCAGTCTTGAGCACACCGCGCCAGAACGGGCGCTGGGCAGGCGGACGGTGGCTGGGCAAAGGATGACAGTCTTTCATATATTCCTAATCTATGATTTTATGAATTACGGGTTGCGAACCGGTTCCTAACCCTGCCATGGACGACCGAAGCTGGCGCGCTCCTTGGGATTGTGAGGGGAATCCTAATTCTTAAATTCATAATTTAAGAATATATGAAGTTAGGACAAGCAAAAAATCTGCCATCCCGAAACTTTTGCATCCGACTCGGCGGAGCGAGCATGACGGCGCGCAGCGCGCCGGGCGGCCCGTAGGCCGCGGCACGCACAGAGGGTTCCTCTCCCGGGAGAGGGGAAGGCGTGTGGGGATGGATTGGGAGCTGGAAGATGTGCCGGCGCTGCCGGTTCAAGGAAGGCGTGGATGACGCCGGCGCCGTTCCGACCGGGCCCGCACGGGCCCGGTCGGGGATTTCAAGCTTTGCGCCAAAGGCAGGGGATGCTGGCGGAGGAAGCGCGGCTGCGCTTAATCCTAAATTCATATATTCATAAATTATGAACCATGACGGCCGCAGCTCGCGGCCGTAGAGATCCGGCTTGAGTGGCGGATATGGGCGGTGGACGTGCGAATACCTGACGGGAGCGAAAAGCGGTTCTCGCCTCCCACGAGGCGAGCTTTTTAGGCCGTGAGGCCGGTTCGCGCCGCCGGTCGGACAAAGAGACAATTACCGGGGACGGAGCCAAAAGCGCAACGCGCGCCACGGCCCGGGTTCAAGGGGTCGGGCCATAGACCCCTTGGCCGTGGAGAAGGCTTGCCCGGCACGGATGTGCCGGGCAAGCAAGGCATACCCTAGCTGAAATCAAACATCTGCTGGCCCAGCGCCGTCTTGATGGCGGCAGTTTCCTCGGGAGAGGGGGCTCGCCCGCCGGATGGCATTGACGCTGCGGCTGCGACTACATCCTCCGAGGCGTGGATGCCGAAGCAGAAACGGCGCGATCCAATGGATGTTTCGCCAAGACGCCTCAAACTTGAGGTTGAGGGAGTTTCCGTGAATCACGTGGGTGGGGATGCCCCATAGGGTGGTGTTGATGAAACACATGTCACAGGCCATGCGATTGATGTCGATGGCGGTGACTCGCAACCTGCGAATGTTTGCGGGGCCATATTGCTCGGCCAGCGCGAGGATCATCGCGCCTGATCCGCACGCGGGCTCGCAGATCGTAACCGGCCCGGATTCGGGCAGGCTGTCGCCGTCCGCCAGCATTCTGCCAATCAGCCGGCAGATTTCTTGAGGCGTGTGAAATTCCCCATGGCACTGCTGCCCGCCTTTTGAAATAATCATATCCATGTAGTAGGTCCCGAGCAAGTCGGTGAAAGGCTCCTTCTCCATTTGGAGGATGAGGGCGCCCATCGCCCGCCAAAGGTTTCGAGGTTTTCCTTTTTCCAGTATTTGGCCTCCTCGAGGTATTCTTCCTCGCGCGTCTGGCAGGCTAGCGCGCAAGCCGTCAGCTTGAGGAAGGCCGAGAAGACCTTATGGAGGTCATGTGTGCGGGCGAGTGCCGGATGGATTCAAAGGTGTCAATCTTTGACATGTCGGATGCACCTGCGGCCGTTTCAGGCTCCGAAACTGTTTCGGATGTCCCGAACGTCCGCTGGTTCATCGGCTGCAACCGGCGGCGAGTCGTGGAGGCGCGCTGAGGAGCGGTGCCGGCTTGGGGCACCGACGAAGGGGAAGCGCCGCAACGCAAAGGTGGAGCCGCGCAGCGGGACTACCTTGACCGCCGCCGCACAATGGGAGAACCAGGCGGAAGAAAAACGACCCCTGCTGGGGACGGGAAAGGCGGCCATATGCCGCTTTTGCATCAGGCTGGTTGTAACGGTCATAGTAATTTTATTTTCATAAATTATGAAATTATGAATACATGAAGGCTGCTGCCGCCGTAGTGAACGACGCGGCGGGTGCAACGGCTCCCGAGTGGAGATGTTCGCCCGCAGTCCGCAAGCAGGTTTGGGCCGTCGCCGGTCGCGGCAGCGGGCTTGAGCTTGCGGAAAGTCTGCTGCCGCGAATCCGGTGCGGTCCGTGGCCCGGCACGGTCCGCGCCGGTAGGCGACGGCCCTGCGCAGCGAGCTGCGGGCGAACATCGCAACGAACGGGAGAACTGCGGGTCGCCAAAGTGAACGAAGGCCATTGGGAATGGCGCGAAGCGCCGCTGGCTTGGCTTGGGAAACCTGCGCTGGCATGGCGGCGGCCTAGCGTGGGCAGGGCAGGGAGGCCGCCCGGTTTCGGGCGGCCCACGCCGGCGTCATGCCGGCAGCGGGGCAGCTTGCCATCCCTGACTTGCCGGCGCGTGCCGTGCAGGGCGAAATAGTGGCCTTCTCGTGCCATGAATATGGAGAAACCGCCTCGCCGTTGGCATTATGCGAATAGGGTTCTCCCAGCATGAACATATCTGCCTCAAGGTAGGCTGGGGAAGAATATTGAGCATTTCATGATACACCGACTCGGTGGTTTCACGCCAGACTTGGCGATTCGCCTCGAAGTCTGCATCGAGCGTTTTGACCAAGTCTGAATGGGAGAGAACACTGTTGTTGGACATGATGGAAGCGCCTGCGCCCTGAGCCGCCGCCCTCGTGATTGAGGGGTTGTTGCGAGCTGGGCGCGGACGTCCCCGCAAAGCAGGCAAAGTCAAGACGCCTGAAGCGTTGAGGAGCGGCGGACAAAGTCCGCCCCGACGAGGGGAAGCGGAAGGCGTCGTAAGGGCGCAGCCCTTGACTGCCTGCTATGCTGGGAGACGCCGCCGCCCGCTCCCTGAAAAAGGACGGCGTTTTTCGCGGGTTGCGGCGGATGCCGCGCATATTCATAATTTCATGTATTCATAATTTGAAATCATGAATACATCATGCGCAACCATTGCGCGCGGGTGGGGTGGGGCCTTCCGACTGGAAAGGGAGACGGCCGGCTAGCCGGCTCCCGGGCGAATGCCTTTACAGCAGCAGCATTTGCTGGGGTGGCAGAGTGTCTTCGGAGTCATCTTCAATGGCGGCGCCCATGCCGTCATCGCCATCCTGATATTCATCGTCCTTCTTGTCCGGTCTTCGTCCTCGAAGGCGGAGTCCAAGCCAAGTCAAATTCTGTTTCTAGTGGCAAGGGCTGGATGACGGGTTCCCCTTCCGTCCGCGGTGGCAGGCACAGGTAAGTGTGGAATCCATGGGGCAAAATTGGTGCGGGAAATCTTTTCAGCCGGGACAATTCCTGCATGAATTTCTCGAGGGCGGCGATTGTCCTTGATCGGAATGATCTTTTTTGAGAATATCGTGACCGGGAACCGGGTGGTGAAATCCTTGCAATCGGGGAGCTCGGATGCCGGGCCGGTGAGAAGCCTTTGAAAGAGGCGGTGAGTATTGCCACAGTGTCCGACGGTCATCATCTGGTGCGAACAAACCACAACTGAGGGCATATTCAGCGTCCGACGATAATGTGACATATCTACTCCAGGCATCTCCATTGTCTTTTAGACGCAGTGCCTTCTGGCACCGCCGGATGGCATATTTGCGGTTTTGTCGAACTCGACTGCCCGCCCTCAAGCATGGAGGATAGTTGATTCTTCAAATCATTACCACCGAATCCAGCGCATGAGAAATAACCCGTGGGGCTGATCGGGCAGTAACCGCGCTTGGTGGCGTGCAAACCTTGTTCTATAAATGAGCATGAAACCTCATGGATGTAACGGATGGCCACACCTCTGCATTCAAAGATGATTTCAACTGGTGACTTCATAATATGGAATGTCAGCGGGGAATCCGTGCCCCGGAACCATTCCGGGCTGTCGCGTATCCGCGCTGAACGCCAGTGAAGCCGGCGGCGAGTCGTGGAGGCGCGCTGAGGAGCGGTGCCGGCATCGCCGGCACCCGACGAAGGGAAGCGCCGGAACGCAAAGGTGGAGCGCGAAGCGGACTACCTTGACCGCCGCCGCACAATGGGAGAACCGGCGCGAGGTAATTAGGTATTAAAACCGTCGCCGATCAGGCGATTGTGGAGGTCTATGATCTCCTCGATGCGCTTGGTATATTTGCCCTGTTCCCGGCTTCGAGCGTCTTCAATTTTATGCCAAGCTCGACAGCGGCCTGCTCGCGCGTGAGACCCATGTCTGCGCGCCGGCGCGCAGCCGGTCGGGGAATGGCATCTTAGTTTTTCGCGTTTGCATGCTTCGCCTTCATTTCACGTTGCAAGTTGGCAACCAGATTCTCGGCGACCTTCACATCGACCTCGGCGGCGATGCGCGCATCGCGGGCCTTCGACAGCTCCGATTCCCTGAGCAACAGGTTGAATTTGGCCTCCTGCAAACGGCGTTCCGCATCTTGCAGGAGCCTCGTGAGATTTTCGCTTTCCATGGGTTTCCCGCTCGTGGTGAGTGTCAACTCTGGGCCTCCAGCAGCCAGTCGTAGCCGTCTTCATAGGGGCGGTGCTTGCGCTCGGCCGCTGCGCCCAAGACGATTTCCATGTCCTCGGTCGAGATACTGATGGTGCGGAGCACGGTGCAAAGGTCTTTGCGCAGTTTCCAGTCGAGGGCCATGAGGTCGGACAAGTCGGCCTCGCCGCCGTCGCACAAGGCCCATAAAATCGCCCTGATTTTGAACGCCTGCCCGCTGTATTCGCAGACAACGGCGTCAGCGATTCGCGCCAAGGCCTCGATGCCGCCGTCTTCATCGGAAGTCGTTCCCGCGTCCCAAAGCTCGCCGGTGGCGTCTTCTGGCTGAGGTTCGCAAAACCAATCGAAAGCCGCCTCGCCGGCGACGGCCTTGATTTCCTCGCGAATCCGCCGGTCGGGAAATCCCTCATGGCCGAGAGCCAGGGCGACCGCCGCGAAGTCGTCCCGGTTGTCCGCGGTCAAATAGTCGAAGTGGCGAAACGGGCTTGTGCCGCAACCGCGATACAGGTTGCAGAGAAGCGGCCGCAAGAGCCGCGCCGCCGCCGCGTCCGCCGGCGCGCCGGCGAAGCATTTCGCGAGGCGTTGCAACGCCGGGGCCCCGGCTTCGACCGCGGCCTTGACTCGGCGTTGATCGCGCACCTGCGCGGCAAAATCGTCCATGGCTTTCTGACGTTCCGCCTCGGAAAGTTGGCGGGAAAATGTTGTATTCATTGGATGTAATTGATGATTGGATACGTTTTGAGGATTGGAGACATTCAGGGTTTCTTGAGCTGTATCGCCTGCCGGATCTCGGCTAGTTTCAGGCGCGTCTCGGCGACGTGGTCGCGCATGGCATCGCGCCGGCGCCGGGCGGCCTCGCATTCGTCGGACAAAGTGCCGGCCCTTTTCTCGGCTGCGGCCCGCGGGCCTCCGCCATGTCCATCCATTTCTTGAACTGGACGGACATGGAGACGGCAGCCGCAAGCTCGGCGACAATCAGGCAAGATTCGCGTTCGCCGGCGCACCCTGTCGAAGGCCTTTTCGATGGTGGAAAACGCGTTTGGGTTTGTGATCGCCTTGGCTAATTCGTCGGCGGCCTGCTGCTTTTCCGCATTGAGGCCGACTTGCCGGTAACGTGCCGTTTTGATGTCAACCTCGCAGTTGCTTATCTCTTTTTGAACTTGGCGAGAATGCTTTCAAATTGCAGCATCTCGAATTTCGCTTGAGCCAACGCCTTTTCGCCTGCCTCAAGCTGCGCATCGCGCTCACTGAGCGGCGCGCGCGACGTTAAACGACTGTTCGGCGTCTGCCAATGTGGTGGTGGACATGGCGATTCCTCCTATTCGTTGAGCCAAGCGACGCCAGCGTCGCCGGCCATGTCGTAGAAGGCCTCAATGATGAACTCCGGCTCGAAATCCCCGCGACCGAAACCGCGCAGCATGGTGCAGAAGAACCGGCGTAGTTTCCAGTCGGTGCCGGCGATCTGGATGCCGGGGCGCACTCGCGTTCCTCCAGAATATCGCGCAAAGCTTACGGATGGCGAAGGGCTGGCCGCTGTATTGGCAGGCGATTGCACGCGCGAGCAAGCGCATGGCCTCGCGTGCGGCCGTGCCGGCGTTGTCGGCCTCGATGCCGTCGTCTTCGCTCACGGCGATATTGCCGATGGGGCGGGCTCGGTGAAGAACCAGGCGCCGCCGGCGTCGCCGGCGGCCTCGAAAGCCTTCAAAATGTCCTTGTCGGAAAAGCCGGGTCCATTGAAGGCCAGCAGCACGTCCGCGAAATCGCGCTGCCAAGGCAGCAGCGGAAGGCAGGCGAGCTCCACCTTGGTGAATCCGCCGTTGTATAGACTCAGGAAAAGCTGCCTTGCCAGTTGAGCCTGGGCATCGGTGCGGCCGACAAGTTCGGTCGCTAGGCGGACGAGGGCCGGTTTGGCTATCTCGACCGCGGCCTTGGCTTCGCGATCAATGGTTTTGAGTTGGGAAAAAGTCCTTGAGGCCGGCGATTTCCGCGGGCGAGCGTTCTTTGGAAGAGGTCATGGGAGGTGTAATTGATGGTTGGATACGTATTGGAGATTGGAGGCATTCAGGGGTTTCGGCGCGCCGGTGTCGGCGAAAACCATGTTTCTCCACCCTCGATGCCGACAAATGCCTCGCGGATGTCGGTGTCGTGAAGCTGTCGGCCTGCCGGCCGATGGTGGCATCAATAACAACCATTAGGTGCGCGGTGATTTCATCATCGACAAAGCCAAGGCGCCGAAGGGGCCAGTTGCGAACTGTTATGGATGGACCGGAGAATGGAGCGCACGACGGCCGCGGTGCTGGCTTCTCTGTGCTTCATGCACCAGTTTGCGAGCCAGCGGATGGACGCGCGCGCGCCGTCTCCGTTGGGTTCCGCGCGCTGGATTCCGCCCTTTTCACCACGGACTCGACGGCCTCGGCGATGCGGCGGTTGTGGGTCCAGAGCTGATCGCGCTGGCCGTCCTCCTCGATGATGTCACGCGAGGTTCCCGGAAACGCGAAGATCGAGAGCAAGAGCGTTTCGAGGGCGCGCTGGTTTTCCAAGTCAAGTCCCAAAAATCGGTGGCGCCGGTGCCGATCCAGAAAAGGGCCATCTGGCCTTTTCGCTTTTGTTGAGCTGCGCGACGGCAGCGGTGATGTCGGTTTCAGTAATGATCTTAGGCATAAGTTTTAAGTTGAAGGGTAGGGAGGGAGGGCGGCGGTCAACGCCGCCCTCTGTGGTGGTCTGGCTTTTAAAAGAGGGGACGGTCGCTCCCGTCCCTCGGTTAGTTGTTGGAAAATTCCTCGGTGAGAGCCCAGAGGCTTTTGTTGATGCGGACGGTCTCCGTGATACCGCTCACGGCACGAATGGAGGCGCGCTGGAAAGCGGCGGTCCGGTAGCAGAGGCCGCCGCGCAGGAGATTTTCCTGTGCGACATTGAAGGTTCTCCAAAGATTCTCGCCGGCGTCTTCGCCCCGTCGTCCGAGAAGGATTTTCACGGGGTCCAGGACGGGCTTTTTGCCGGCCAGCGAATGTCGATCGCGCGGCGGGCAAACTCGCGCTGCTCGGTCTCGGAGAGTTTGCGGGCCCGCCATTGCTCGATGGCCTCGAAAAGCGCGGGAGCTTTGGCGGTGATCTGGATGACGGCATCATCAAGCTCGCCCGTGCCCACCCCGAAATGCTTGAAGCGGAGGCCGGCGACGGAGCCGTCGGAGACGATCAGGCCGTTGGCGCAGGCGAAGCGCAACAAGCCGGCCTCAAGGCGGGCGGCGCGGGATTTGTCGTGGGAGTTGATGTAGGCGATTTCGGGGCGGACCTCGACATGGGGGCGGTCGCGCAGATCGGAGAGCTGGGCGAAGCGAATCATGTGGGATTGGAAGCCCTTTTGGATTCGTCCCTGACGTCGGACTGGGAGGCCGCGACCGGAACCCAGCCATGCTCTTCCAAGCGGGAAATGACGGCGGTGGTGGGCAGGAAGCTGTAACGCTCGGAGGTGGACGCGTGGGGCGCCTCCGCGAAGGCGGAAGGAACGACGCGGCGGAGCGCGTCGTGAGAAAGCACGTTGTCAAGCGCGCTGGATTGTGTGAAGTAGGAGTGTCGGAACATAGCTGATATTGGTTGATGGTTATGGTTTCGATAAGGAGGGGCCGCCGTAACCGGTCCCTCCAACCAAGACACTACTAGTTTCCTAGTAGTGAATGCAAGCGTTTTTGAAAAAATGAAGTTTTTTTCGCGCCATTTAGTATCCATAATATGGATACTTGCTGAATGCTCGGCGGAGCGAGCATGACGGCGCAAAGCGCCCGAAGGGCGGCCCGGAGGCCGCGGCACGCACAGGAGGGTTCCTCTCCCGGGAGAGGGGAAGGGGCGTGGGGATGGATTGGGAGTTGGGAGGATGCCGGCGCTGCCGGTTCAAGGAAGGCGTGGATGACGCCGGCGCCGTTCGGCCGGGCCCGTGCGAGCCCGGCCGGGGATTTTTCAAGCTTTGCGCCAAAGGCAGGGAAGCCTGCCGGGGAAGCGCGGCTGCGCCTAATCCTAAATTCCTAGATTCATAATTTATGAATCGACGGCCGTTGTTTGCGTCCGTGGAGATCCGGCCGGCTACGGCCGTGGAAGAAGTAGCATTGGGTATGCGAGAAAGGGAGGTCGAGACGCTTGGGCTCGACCGGGAAAGGCCTTTCCCGGCCGTAGGGGCATTGGAAAACAAGATACAGGGGAAATAGTCGTGGCGCCGGCGAAGGACGGACTCAGGACTCGTCGGGCAGCCAGTAACGTTCGGCGAAGTCGTCGCGGTCGAGGCTAGATCGAATTTTGATAACACGGTGCGTTGGAATGAGCGGATTTCTGATGGACTCAATTTGCGAAAGTCCATTGATGAAGTTGGCTTCTCGGTTGGTGAGTGTGGCGGCGGAGACTCCTCCGGTGGTGGATTGGATGATGTCGTCGGCATGAGGGAAGCGTCGAAGGATGGAAGAGATGGTGAAGGAATCGGGCGCAGCTTGGTGGCGAAGATTTGAGCGGCAAAGGTGGAGGCGGCGGCGACTTTACCGCCGTGGGACTCGATGAAGCCGCGCAGGTTGGCGATGGTGGAGCCGAAAGAGACGATGTCGTCCACGATAAGGTATGAGCCTTTGGGGCATTTGCCCTCGAAGAGGGCTGGTTTACGATGCGAGAAACGGCATTGGCGTCCGATTGGTGGACGATATTGGACTGGAAAACGGTGGTAACAACCTTGGCCCCTGAGAAGGTGGAGATGGCGTCAGCCATGCCCAATGGGAGGGCATTCCAGACGGAATCCCTGTCTAATTTGATGACAGGAACGACGAAATCGGTGCGCCATTTGAATCTGGTGGGATTAACCAAGGCATGTGCGACGGCGCGAGCTGCGTTGAAATCGCCGGCTTTGGCGTCGGCATAAGCCGGATGCGCTTTGAGGAGGCAATCGAGGTATGAGGCAGGACGTCCGGGAAATCGGACCAAGGTGTCCTCAAATCAGGCATACCGTCCCTCCCTTGTCACCGAATCGAAGCGGGTATTCATGAAAAGTGCGGCCCATGGAGGCAATCCGACAGGCGGACTTGACTTTAGAAAAAATAGAAAAAATTTAATGGCGCGACCCGCGACCCGCGACCCGCGACCCGCGACCCGCGACCCGCGACCCGACCCCGCGACCGCGACCCGCGACCCGCGACCCGCGACCCGACCCGCGACCCGACCCGCGACCCGCGACCGCGACCCGCGACCCCGCGACCCGCGACCCGCGACGCGACCCGCGACCCGCGACCCGCGACCCGCGACCCGCGACCCGCGACCCCGCGACGGGGATAAAGGAATCGATTGGGGTAATTATTGGCATGATAGTGTTTTACATTTATAATGGATTTTTTAAATGCAATAGTTTTTGGCCCATATAGAAACTCCCTGCCCATAGCTAAGATAGATAGCACAGGACAGGGAGTGAAGATAACGGATATCGGTAAAAGAACCGTTATACGGCTACCTTTGGTCCAGACTGAACTTGTTGCAACGCCTGTCGCTCGATGGCGGAACGAATCATGTTGATTCGGGCGCCGGCTTGCTTTTCTGCGGGGAGCGTGGCAACCCTTTCGGCGATCTGGGTCGCGATTTCGGACGTTGAGCCAAGCCTCAAGCTTTACGCTTGAAGCTTGGCGGAAGCGTTCCTTCTGCTCGGCCTGCTCGATCTTGCGGAGAATCGCCATATTCTCGACGCGTTCGCGCGGAAGCTGTCTCAAGTATTCGACAAACTTGGGATTCTGTGCGCGGAACGCATTGATTTTGGTTTGAATCTCCTCGTTGATGACCGGTTCATTCTGGGAAGCGGCAGGAGCCGCGAGTTTTGGCTGAGTTTTTGTGCCATAGGATATTTATCCTTTCTAAAACCGTCCATTGGTGCGGGCTGGACGGCCTGCCAGTTGGCAATTAAGCCCGGTCGATAAGACTTCGACGTGAAATTTTATTCAGGTGGTTCAAGCGATTTGGAACCCATGGAATTGAGAACGCCAACAGCCAGAGCATGGCTGTCCACGGACTTGACCACGATCTGAACCAGTTGGTCGGTTGGAATGAGGTCAGCGCCAAGCTCGCTGGCGATGAGCTTTTGGGCGCTCTTTATGGCGACGAGGTCTTCCTCGGGAATATCGAATTGAGGCATGGTGGAGAGATTGAAGGTTACGATTTTTCAGCATCCGCTTCGGCCTTTTTGGAGGCGGGCTCAGTTGGAGTGCATGCACCTTATAAAACTCCTTTTCGGAGCCGGAGTCGTCCACGACCTTATCATAATCGAGTTCACCGACGACGGTGAACATGAGCCCCTTTGATCGTGGCTTTTGCCAAGGCCAGGTCTGGGGCCGAAATGGATGGTGACCGGGATGGCCTTGGGGTCGTTTTTTGCCCCGGTATTTGTTATGGATGGCAAATACAGTGGCCCATTCATTGTCGTTTTGCCGGTGTGTTCGCGCAGATCGGTGGCTGCGGTGACTTGGAGCGACATCATATTGATGGCGTGAGCCCGTTTTTGGTTTCTCCGATGTGACTTCGTCTGGTTGTTTTTAGGCATTTTTTGAAGACCGCACCGGCGTCATGCCGGCGCGGTAAGGGGTTAAACGCTGATTTTGGCAGCGGAGCGCGGCTTTGTTTTCGATTCCAAGGGACTGGGCGGCCTGCTGCAAAGGTGCCGAATACAGGGCGATCCTTCTTTCCGGTATTCTCCGTTCCCTTCGGACCAGGCCCATCTTCCAACCACGGAATTGGTATGGTTGTCTATCAGCTTGATGTCCGCGCAAAGCCGCTGGTCGGTATTGTCCAGACCGGAAACAGCCTGTGCGGGCGTTTCGTAAAGGAAATTCTGTCGATCTCGCTCGAGCTGGGGCCTATTGTGCGCACACTGTAACGAGGAGTTTTAGCAAGAAATGCCGCATGCCATTTGTTTACCTTGTCGAGCAATTCAGCCGGCGACTCGGCGTGTGAAGCATCATAGGATTGCCAGTGCGTCCCCTATGCAAATGATGATCCGAGTAAGACTGATAAACGGGTTGCCGTCCCATGTAACCAATGCCGTAACGAAGGCCCTTATTAATATCCGCTGCAACAAATCCAAAGCGTCTGGGATGCGAATTTCCGTCCAAATCCGTAACGGTATCCAAGCCGCGGGCCAAATGCGTCAAATCGACCTTATCCTTTTCCAACGCCTCCTTGTATGCTGATTCGAGCCGGTGGCGATATCGGCGTCGCGGGCATTTGATAATTTCTCGTGCAGTTTCATGGCTGGGTCGTCTTGAAATCAGAGGTTGAGAAGAAAAATGTGGCGAAAATGGTGCACTGGGCGAACTCGCGGCTGCCGGAGTAACCGCCTCGCGTGGCGAGTGAAACGGTCTGGACATTGATGCAACGGTTGCTCTCCGATGCGCGAAGGACGTTGAGGATTTCATCCCAGTGCTGGCTGGTGGCGTTGGGCCGCTGGATGGCGAAACGGCGCGCGCGCACCTCCCTCGCATCCGCGGGGCTGAGTTCTGGGCAATCCAGCCATCGGGAAGGTTGTTCTTTTCCAGACGGCGAAGGCTGAGTCAGTCCAGAGCTGCCGTTTCAGATCGGAAACGCGCTGCTCGATGCTGCGCAGATTGTCGCTGTTGTATCTGGACAACTCCTGCTGCTCTCGTTGGAGCTGCGAAATTTTCGCGCTGTTGACCGCCCGGCTTGGCGGATAGACGATGCGGACCGCGTTGATGGCGATGACGGCGAAGATCGCGACGGAAAGAAAAACGATGGCGGATTTCTTGGGTGCGGCATTCATGTATTTAATTATTGAATACTCCTGTGATGGTGAACTCGACGGGGCGCTGGTCGCTGCCCGCCACCTGCTTTGGGGCGGCCGGCTTGTCGCCGGCGTTGATGGTCCAGGAGGCGTTTTGTCCGAGCTGGCTGATGAACGCATCGAGCGGACTTGGCTTTACGGCCGCTCCTCGGTGCAGCGTGCCGGCGATACTCCACGACTGTTCGTTGAGCGTCATTGAACGAATGGTAATTTGCTGGGGCCGGCCAACCGCCTCGATGAACTTGGTTTTCACCTGAGAGGCGATTGTGCAATCGTCCAGAAACGCCTGCTGTCTGTCGAATTGAGCCTTGTTTGCGCTGTAACGCTCATTGTCCTTCGCAAGCTGGGCTTCCTGAGCCTCCTGAACGCGGCGGCTGGTGCGCGCGGTATGCAGAGCGCTCAACCGAACCCTTGAAAAGAGCGACGCCCGCGACAACGAGACCGACGGCGAAGATGGCGGTATTGATGGTAAGGCTTGGCGGCGGCGGAAGCAGGTTGAGCAAATCTCGTGGAGTGAGGCGCAAGCCGAGTGTGATGAACTCTGCGACATTGTAATACTTGGCCGGTTTTCTTGGAAGCATCGCCTCGTCCATCGGTTGCGACGATGCGTTGACGGCAATGAACACCGGGTCGGCTTTGCCAGCGAACGCGGCAAAGCCCGTGTCAAGGTCATGCGTCAGACGCTCCCCGGCGTTTTCGCCTCTAAAAATGCCGTGTGGCGGTCGCCTTCTGGCGTGGACCAGCAATCGCCGCGCCTTCGTCGCTGTGGAACAGGGCGATAAGAGGTTTGGCCGGCACGGCTTCGGGCGCGAGATCAATCAATGAGGTCAGGGAAACGCCGCATCCAGTGTTATGCCTCGATCTTGGAGGATGGAGCGCAGTCGTTGCAGGCGTGGTTGTTGCTCGATATAGAGCACCGTGGCCGCACCGCTTCCAGTCGTGCGCGGCTTGTGCGCCGACCAGGCTGTTGCCGGATTTTGATCGCGTCGAATTTCGGCCCTAGCACCTTTGCATAAGCTGCCGGTCGCCGGTTTTCGGACAGGGCGTGGCGACGACTTCAAGCGTGCTGGTGGCATAAAAGAGCCGAATTGCCTTGGGGGTCGGCGAGAGCCCTTCGAGGAAACCGCAGAATGCAAAATGCTGTCCCCGTCCGTCGGAAGGACGGTTGACACCGGATGATTGATGTTGACGGCGGCGACAACGGTGTTGTCCCACCAAAGGACGGGGATTGAGGCCATTTCAGAAGTGGGTTATATAGATATACAGGTTGCTCAGTCCGGTATTCTCATCCGGAGCGGTATAGGTGACGGGGCCGAAAATTTTGCCGCAGTGGTGGTGGCATCGGCGGTGTTTTCGTATTCGTTGGCGATGTCGGCACAGCGGTCGGTCGGCACGCCTGGCACATAAAGATATACAATACGCGCCTTCACCGGCATGGTGGTCGAGGTTGTGAGCTTGAAAAAGTGCCGTCCGGCGCGGTCGGTTGCGTAGCCGCCGCGACGACACATTCGACATGGGCATTGCGCCCGTGGTCGGCTGTCGGCGCGGTGTCGGCGGTGGACGTGTCGTAGCGATTGTTTTTACGTCCCATATCATATCAACCGCCGTGGCGGCCGGTTTTCGTTAAAGCCGAGTTTAAGGTTGAGCGGTTTGGACAGGAAGCCCTCCGCCAGCATCGCGGAATCCAGTGTGCAAGCCTTGGACAGGATGGCTGCATCGGCTCCGCTCAAGGCGGAATTGCCGCTGTTGAGGCTGAACGCGGAGGCGGAAGTCGATTCGGTGATCGGCGGGATACGCATCCCGCCGGGCTTAGTGCGAAAATGCACGACAGCGGTCTCGACGTTGTGAACCGCGCCCAAAACGCCGGTGATTTCACTGCGTTTCATGGCATACTGGTATCCGGGAATGCCGAGGGCCGCGAGGCCGAGGATGATGGCGACGACAATAAGGACCTCGATAAGAGTGAAGGCCTTTCGTCCGCGATTTAGTTTACGGTGGATGCTTGTTGTTTTGTTCATGGTGATGCGGGGAAAATCATTCGACGGGTCTTCCTTTGCCACCGGCCAGAACCTCGGCTATCGAGGTGATGCCTTCCTTCGCTTTTGCGAGCCCGTCGTCATACATCGTCGGGTAACGCTTGGCCGGGTCATGCGAGTCTGCCGGCAGGCAGCGAAGATGGCGGCGCAATTCGCCGATGGGAACTTTCTTCAAAATCAGCTCTGCGGTGCTGTCGTCGGTAAGGGGAAAATTTCGAGAATGGCGGTCCGGCCCTTGTAGCCGGTGTTCTTGCAGTGTTCGCAGCCGGCCGGGACCATATAATCGCCCTCGCCAAATTCCTCGCGGAAGTAGGCGAGCAATTCCGGTTTGGGCGGCTGCTTGCAGGTGCAGAGCTTCTGAACCGGCGTATGGCGCAGACCGCCTTGACCGCCGAGGTGATAAGGAACGGCTCAATGCCGAGATCTATCAGGCGCGCAACGGCGCTGGAAGCGTCGTTGGTGTGCATCGTCGAGAAGACAACGTGGCCGGTCGAGGCCGCTTGTATCGACGTGCGCGCGGTCTCCAAGTCGCGTGTTTCGCCGATGAGGATGACGTCGGGTCGTGACGGAGAGCCGCGCGCATCATCAGCGGAAACGTGCGCCCGACCGCCTCGTCAATCGAGCACTGCGTGTATTGGTAAATTTGATACTCAACGGGTCCTCCAGCGTAATCACGACGACGTCGCTCAAGTCCTGGGTTGCGAGCAAGGCATATTGCAGCGTGGTCTTGCCGGAGCCGGTCGGCCCGGTCACGTAAATGATACCGTTGGGCACGGTGATAATGCGCATGAACAACGCGATTTGCTCGGGAGACAGCCCGAGCTTTTCAGGGTGCCGAAATCGCGCGTTTCATCCGGATGCGGATGTCCGCCGCCTCGCCCCGGATGGTGGGCAGGGTATTGACGCGCAGATTGAATGTGGTGGAACCGATGCTATGCCGCGCCTGCCCGTCCTGCGGCAGCTTGGTTTGCGCCAGATCGAGTTTCGCCAGATTCTTGATGGCCTGAATGAGCCCGATCTTCATGGCGTCATCATAATAGGCGCTGTGCACCATGCCGTTGTCGATACGGTAGCGGATATGGATGCCCTGCGGCTTCGGCTCAAAGTGAATGTCCGCGGCCGGTGCGTGACGGCGTCGTTGAGGATTTCAGCCAGCAATTCCTTCGGATTGGTTGCCGGCAATGGGCTGTAAACCGCCTCAATGGCGGTGAGAATGTCGTTGCGCGGTGCAACGACGATTGAAACCGACTTGCCGGAGAAATCCGCGCAGGCTTCCTGCACGTTGTATCGCTGGGGTCCGCAACGGCGATCACGACGGAAGAGGCGTCGGCCCGGACGGGAAACGCGACATAGTTGCGCGCCCGAATCAAAGGCAGCAATTTGCCGGTCTCCGGGGAACGGAACCAGGGCGATGTCGATTTTTGAGATTAAAATGCTCGGCTATGAATTGCGCCGCGACTTTCTGGTCGATGAGCGAGAGCCTTTCGAGGATGCGCGGGAAGCCGTCACTGGGGCGCTTGCGAAAGTTGTCGATCGCGCTTTCCAGTTGCGCCGGCGTGATGCGTTTCAACTCCACCAGCCGGCGCCCAAGCCAGAATGGGTCGGTGGCCTTGTGGTTGAGGAGCTGCATCGAGACCGGCGGCATCGGCGCCGCCGTCTGCGTGCTTGCGCGCGGCAACTGAAAAGCTGGTTGTTTGTGACTCATTGAATAATCTTCACGCTGACGGTCACGACGAGTTCGGAGATCGTCGTAAATTTGGCATCCGTCCTGAACAGTTTGCCCAAACCAAGGAATTTGATGGCGCTGAGGCCGGGGACCCCGCGCGTCTGCTCGCCACTGGTTTCGTTGCTGAGGCCGCCGATAATGGCGGATTCATTATCGCGAAGCCGGAGCATCGTGGAAATGCGCTGGTCGGCGGTGGTCGGCGAAGTCTGCTCACCGTCCGGCGAAACATCGGTGCCCTTCAAATCGGTGCGCGCCGGCTCGATGACCAATGTCACCCACCCGTCGTCACTGATCTGCGCGGTCACGGGCAGAACGACGCCGAAAGTCTGGCGCTGCCCCTGATAAATCTTCTGCGTCGTGGTTTGCGGCGTGATCGAGTTGTTGTTGATCGTGATGTTGGAATAGAGACTCCAGAACGTCTTGTCGTCGCCGGCCTTCACAAACCCCTTCTGGTTGTTGAGGAGGCGAATCGACGGTTTGAGAAGCGTTTTGATTTCGCCCTGCTGCCGGAGAGCCGCGAACGCGGCGGAGAGCTTGCCGACGCTGAAATTGCCCAGAAGGGTGTCGCCAGCCAGCGTTTGGCTGCCGATGGTGGTGATGTCGGTTGTGGTCTGAATCGGCCCCACCGTGGCGGCGTTTTCAATGGCCGTGGAAATCTGGGTCCAGTCGATGCCGAGTTTATGCTCATTGTTGGACAACCTCGTCGATACGGACCTCAATCAACACCTGCGCATTGATGCGCTTGTTGAGTCGCTCGATATAGGATTTCCAAAATGCATGGCGTTTGAGCGTCGTATCCACCGTCAGCATGCCGCTGAATTTGTTGAGGACAATTTTCTCATCTTTCTGCACCTGGCTCTTGATGTCATTTTCAACCCCGGACCAATGCGTGTCCTCGTTTTTTCGGAAATTTGAAACTGAGTGGAGTCCCTGTTGTCCCCTGTATGCCATAGGCACCGTTGCCAAGGGCATTGACAGAATTATTAAGCTGGACGGCGTTGACGCCGTTATTGGCGAAGTTCGTGGAGCCGCCCGACTGCGTGCTCGGGCTGAGGCTGATCGCGGTCTGGGAGCTGGTGGTGCGGTTCACCGGGATATTCGATATAGTAAAATTCCACCTGCGTTCGCTTCACATAAAACATGTTCCTCTTGCGCGTCCAAAACAGGTCGTTGGTTTCAAGCAGCGCGTCGATCAGCTCGCGCAGCGTGCCGCCGTTGAAGCGAAGCAACGCGGTGCCGGTCACGTCGGGGTCAACATTGATGTTGAGCCCGTAGGAGCCCAACTGGTAGAAAGCGGCGGCAATCTCGGTCCCCTCGAACGTGATGGGGCGCGCCCGGCATCGAGGATGGCGTCAATCGGATCGGTATCCTCGGTGACGGACGCGCTGCCGCGGCGGGATTTTGAGCCTGGCGCCAAAGGCAGGGCGCCTTCGGCCGCAAGATCGCCGACGCGCATGAAATTCGGAACGGGTCGGGGTTACGGCCCGGCCGGTGATTGCAAGAGCGACGGCAACGCCGGCGATAATGAGTCGTTGGTAAGTATTCATGAGGGAAGCTGGTCGAGTTTTCGCTTTAATTCCGCCTGGTTCATGCAAAGGACAGGGCGGTCTCCTTGGTGATGCGGCGCGTGCGCACGAGCTGTTCGAGCGAGTAATCCATTGTGACCATGCCCGGGTGCTGTTGCGGCCGATCTCGTCGCGGATGTGGTCAATGCGTTTTTCGCGGATGCAGTTGCGCACGGCCTGCGTGTTGATTAAAAGCTCGAAAGCCGCCACGCGCTTGCCGTCGGTGCCGGAATGAGTTGCTGGGCAAGCACCCCACGAGCGAACCAGCGAGGGACGCCAGTGCGTCGGAACCGGCAGCGCATCGAGGACGCGGGACACGCAGCCGGCAGCGTCCTTGGTATGCGCGGTGGCGAACACCAAGTGCCCGGTCTCGGCGGCGGTGAGGGCCGCGCTCATGGTTTCCGGGTCGCGTAGCTCGCCCAACAGTATGATGTCAGGGTCCTGCCGCATGGCGGCCCGGATCGCCTCGGGAAATGATTGGAAGTGCCTGCCCAGCTCGCGGTGCTTGACGATGGATTTTCTGTTCTCGTGCCTTATCTCAATGGGGTCCTCCAGCGTGATGATTTTATGACTTTGCGTGGAGTTGATCTGGTCGATGGCTCCACCCAAGGTCGTCGTTTTACCAGAGCCGGTCGTGCCCGTGACGATGATGATACCGCGGGGGCGTCCAATAATTTCAGGAAACCTGCGGGGACCCCAAGCTCGGCAAGAGGGCGCGGGGCCTTTGGCAAAGACGCAGCTCGATGGTATCCCCATCCTCGCTGGAATAATAGGACAGCCGGAAGCGGCTCCCATCGTGGTCAAAACTGAGGCTGTCGTGATTTTTCAGGTGACGGCGCGCGCCGGTCTGCTCAAGGAAGGTGTGGAGTTCGTTAAAATGATTCTCTGGCAGTCTTTTGCCGAACAGAAGCTGCCCCTCCACGCGATAAATCACGGGCATGTCGGCGCAGAGCGTGATGTCGGAGGCGCCCATGGAGACGCCATGCTCAATCGGCTCAATGAAAGGTGCGTTCATCGCAACCAAGCCGGGATTCTCTTTCAATTTGATCATGATGATATTTGTTGTTTCGGCGGAGCGAGCACAGGGTATGCGGCGAAGCCGCGCCAGCGCGCCCTGCGCACAGCGGAGGGTTCCCTCTCAAGAGTGAGAGGGGAAGGGCGAGAACTGATAACGGTGCGTAATGTCATTTTTGTCTTCCACGCTGATTTGCGCGCCGCCCTTGGTTTGGGAGTTTTGAACTTTGACCTCCGGGGCCTTCGGCTTTACCTTGACGGTGGCATCGGTCGGCAATGGCTGCGTCCCCTGCGCCTGCCTCGTCTCGCTGCGAAATTCAGACTGTATATAAGTCTGGTCGTTGCGGATGTTGTTCAGATTGCTGACCTCCTTCATGAATTGATCGCGCCTGAAATGCATGGTCTGAGTGACCGTTGTATTGACGGGAACCTTCGACAGGTCAGCCGGCTCCCAATCGGTGATCGGATACCAGTCGGTCCACCAATAGACCTGATTCCAGATCTCCTGCGTGCCGGTCGCCGATTGGGTGATGGTCTGATCGCGAGGGTAGGGGACGACGTTGCGCTCCGTTCCGGCGCCGGCCCCACGATGCATCGCTCGCCTTTGCGCCAGTTCTGGCGCTGGGTTTTGGTCTGCGTAAAAGCCTGCCCGTGGGGAATCGTCGATGGGTCGGGTGTCCAATTGGAGGTGTCATACCAGCCGCCGACCGGTATGTCAAAAGGCTCCCATTCCTCGGCGAGGCCGGTCGTGGTCTGGGTTTGCAGGCGTTCCTTGGTGTAGTCGATGACATTCCGCGTCTCGCCCTTTTTCGGCCCGACCGTGCATCGTTCGCCCTTTTGCCAGTCCTGCTTCTGAACTTTCGTTTGCGTGAAAACCTGACCGTAAGCAACTGTGGATGCCAGCGGTGCCCAGTCGCCGGCATCATACCAGTTGCGGACCATGACATCAAAATACTCCCAAAATGAAGGATCGCCCATTGGCTTTATCTCGGTTCATCCTTGAAGTAATTTTCAACATTACGTTCTAAGCGATGCTCCGCTGGTGCAGCGTTCACCTTTTCGCCAATTCTGACGCCATACACGTTGCAAGTTGCTAGCATCCAGCACATACCAATCTTTATATAAATATTTATCTCCATTCGGTTCATCGAAAGGAGTCCATGTCTCCGATGGAGCGATATACGTGATGGTCATGGGCCACCAGTAAAATGACTGAGCGTGTCCTGAAGTTACGCCATGCCCATGAATTGGAATAGCCATGTATGATACAGTCGAAGTAGGAGGCGAGGCTTTCCATTCCCGAATTTTGCAATAAGCTTGGCTTTCAAATCAGCTCCACAGGAGCCGCACATATATCTGTCGTTAACCGGATTTGAACCATAGGTGTAGCGAAGGTGATGCACCATGCTATCAATCGCCGCCGCCAAGGGCCTCTCCTTCCTGTCGGGAAGTATGATACATCAGGGAACCATATCTGTCCCCCAATTTGGTCCGCCCTGACGCATTTCAACCTGATAGTTGACTATCTGAGCCGATGCCAAATTCGCCCCTAATGATAGGGCCGTGGTCAGAAGGAATAAGATTCTAGCTTTTATGATTTTCATGATATTTGCGTATTAGGTTAATAGCCCAAACTTAAAAGAAATCCCCTTTCGTGTGGTTGATGGTGGTTACCACGTAATCGGTGCTACGCGGAGTTGGTTAAGCTGTTGGGAAATAGTGTGATCGAAGATGCGTGCGTTTAACGTCTTAACCATCTCGTTGGTCTCGCCCGTGGTGACTTTTGGCTTCGACCAAGATGAAAACCAAGACCGTCCCAATGTTTGCGTAGCAACAGCAACCCGCACTGTGGTGGCTTTCTCGCTCTGCTTGATGAGGGAGACCATCACACGTGCTAGTCTGACGCTCGCCGCCCTTTTCCGTGATGGAGGTAATCAAGCCTGCGTCCTTGTTTATGGTCACTGTATCACCGTTTCGATCTCTCAGACATTCCACCACGGCATCGAAGGCGTCAGCATAGGCAAGCGAAGCATCAAAGCCCATGCCGTCACGAAGGAAGCGGAGTTTTTCAGCCTCGGTCAAATCTGCGGGTTTGCGTCTAGCACAACCGGAACAAACCAATCCGGCGAGGGCCGCAGACAAGATGATAAAAATCCGATTTTGGTAATGTGCATGATGTTATTTCCCACGGATAAATTTAATTACGATGAGGGAAGCCAAAGAACGAGATAGAGAGTGCCAGGCGCACCGCCTCCACCGCCATTGTCGTTGCCGCCGTCCGAGCCGCCCGTCACCGTCACGGTGGCCGGCTGGCTCGTGACCGAGCCACTGTCATTGCTTACGGTAAGCGTGTAAGTGCCCTCGTCGGCGTCCGTGACGCCGGTTTTGTGTAGGTCGGGCTATTGGCCCCGGTAATAGCCACACCGTTGCGCTTCCATTGAAATGCAAGGTTGGACCCGCTGACGCTGGCGGAGAGCGTCAGGATGCCGCCCTTGGCAACGGAAACCGATTGGGGATGAGAAGCGATGACCGGCAGGCCAGAGGTCACGGAAACGACTGCCGACGTGCTCAAAACCGTGACCTCGCCCATCGAGGTGGCGCGCACGTGGTAGGTGCCGGCATTCGCGGCGGACACGCTCGGAATGGTCAACGCTCGCGGTGCCGCTGGCGATACTGGTGATGGGGAAATTATTAAAAACCACTGATACGAAATTTTGTCATCATTGCCGAGATCGGTGCGCCCGACAGTGGCAAGGGCGGAGAGCGTCAGCATCGAGCCGGGAGCAACGGCCGTGCTGCCGGGCGGATTATAGAGAAAACCAGCGATTTGCGGAAGCTCGCCATCTGCCGGGCTTTTTCCCGCAGCCAGCGGAAGCGTCGGCGGCCTTCGCCTCGCTGGCAGGAACGCCAATACGCGAGGTGCCTGCCGGGAATTGATAATGGCCCATCGCGACATCAGCGTTGTTGAGTTCAATCTGAGGGTTCGAAAAATATGCGACTGGATTGGCGGCATAAGACATGACATCGCCATTCGAGGCCAACGCCGAATTGTTATTCAAATCGGGTAAATACCATTCGTAACCATAGTAATACTTACCATTATTATCTGGAACATTGTCAGTTACCCGGTCATGTCTGAGCCCGAAAGTATGTCCAAGCTCGTGGGCAAACGTTTTGACACCGAAGACATCGTAAGCGGTTGCATAAGGAGAAAAACGGTTATCATCGTCGGCGCTCTGAACAGCAATGCCGGCATGGTCACCGGTAATATACGCACCGGCAATAAAGAGTATTTGGTCGGCACCAAGCTTCGAGGCCTCCCGGCGAGCCGGCCCTCCCATTTTTCAGAGGGATTGACGGGAGAACCATCTTGGTATTTCGCCCCAAAATAGGCCATTTCATCGAGTGAACTGCTTATGCTTTGGTTGCTGAAATCATCTGGGGCGATGACCGTGCCGACGAGTGCCCAACGCAAATTGTCAACCTGACTGTTTTGCAGGATGATATTCATTGCCATGGTGTAGGCGGCGCACGTCACGTCAACTTGCGCTTGCTTTTGTTCTGGGTAGCCGACACGGGCAGACCGAGAGCGTTTACGAAATGCTTGTCCACGGCGATCAGCAGCGCCGAGTAATAAATGCCATTGGCATCCGGCAAATCGAGTTCCGGCTCGGTGGGCAGCTCCGCGGCATCGAAGGCATAGGTCCTTTCAAGACCGGCGTCAGCGGCGGCAACCGCCGCTCCAGTGTCGTGCATAACCGAATGAGCGGCTTTGGCCGCCACGGTGCTCACGTCGGCCGCGTGCGATTCGTCCACGGGGCAGGGTAGGGGACTTGTGGCGGTCCGGCGCACGGCAACGGAGCCGTCCGCAAGACTGTGCATGGCGTATTCGCTGCCGTCCGGCAAAAGCATCACGCCCGCCCAGGCCTTTTCATTGGCGGAAAAAACGAACGAGGCGAGCGGCGCGTCCTCGTTCCTTCCCGACCACGAGGTCCGGCCGTTTGCCTCGGCATAGCCGGTCTGGTGAAGCTGATCGGCGCGCCGTCGATGGGCGCGACGGTCAACCTCTCCGGTTTGAAGGCGCGCCAGCTTCGCGGCGTGTCGATGCCGGGAAGACCGACGCAAAAGAACGCGCCGTGTAGTCAGGCACGATTGCCGGCTCCGGCTTTTCGGCGGCAGGCAATGGTTGCGCGAGATCCGCAAGCACGATTACCGGCGCAACCTCTGGAGCCTCGGTTTTCTGGCCGGTTTTATTCTCGGTGTTGCGCATCGCGATAAATGCGATGGCGACCGTGAGGACGCCAATGGCAATGGGCAGATTCTTTTTCATAGTGTGAAGAGGATGGGAAAGTGGTTTCATGCCTGGGATATTGGCCTAATAGCCCAAATTTACAAGGAGATATTTTCCGAAAAATCAGCCGCCATCAACAAAAACATCAGGCGCGCCGGAAACGTCCCGGAAAGCGCCTAGAGCCTCGCGATGTCGATTTTCTTGATAAGCTGCTTGAGTATCTTGCCCGACTTGAACTTGACCACGGCGCGCTCGGGAATGACAACTGTCTCGGCGGGCTTGTTTGGGTTGCGGCCAATGCGGGACTTGCGTTTTGCACTTCCAAAACACCGAAATTGCGAAGCTCGGCATTGCGGCCCTCCGCGAGAGCCCTCATGATGATGTCGAGTGCCATCTGAACGGTCACGACAACCTCTTTTGCGGAAATCCGGTTTTCTCGTAGATCTCCAGAACTATTTCTCGTTTGGTCAGGTTGGCAGTCATAATTCGGGGTCCTCGTTATTTTCCATATTGGATAGCTGAAATTATTTTAAGAGATTTGCAATCCGAAAGATTGTTAAGGCTCGTGGCTGCAAAAATTTGCGGCGGGCTATTGGATAAAGACATCACTGTCGTCGCGAAGCAAAACCGGTTGGTCTCAAGGGCGGAAGCCTCGTCCGCACCCTTCTTTACCACGATCTGCCGGCCTCCAAGGATGGCGGGAGACTCGGTCACCCCGACTCTGCCGGCGCCTCCACGCCCATCCGTTGTTGAAGTAAATGTAGCCGTTGCCGGTCGGGTGGTTGTTGGAGATGCGCAGCACATAACGCGGCAGCGTGATGCGAATGACACGCATGAGATAAAGCCGCGAGCCAGTGCCTGCGGAACCGTTCCAAGCGGCCTGCTGATCGGCGGTGAGGCGCGCAGCCCAGTAGGCCGGTATCGAACCGCCCTTCGTGTCCCATTCGGTATTCCAGATGGCCTCGAACCATTCTGGCGAACCGTCATTTGCCGGCATGACAAGTTGCTCGTTCGGCGCCATGATAGAAAAGAGCAAGAAACGTTGCGCACGCGCCTGTGGAGCGGCGGCAACTAAACCACGAGCCCGGCCATAGTGATTGTATAGTATGTCTTTCACGGCTGGCTGGGAGCTAGGCGCGGCGGTGCCAAAACCGGTCCCGCGGAGCGTAGCGATTTTGGCATACCAATCCGCCACGCTGGTCGTCGGATAGCTGCCGTCAGGATTGCCGGTAAAGACGGTTGGCGGCACGCCATCGGGCACGTCGCCGGCGAGCGCGGCAATGTTGACGTTGGCAAAATCGGTCGAATCAAACGACCGAACGACATCGTCTCGGATGGCGTTGAGGGCATTCGTCTCGGCATCGAGCTGGCTCTTTTCCAGCCATCCCATAATGGTCGGCACGGACAGGGCAAACAACCCCGAGATAATGGCGCAAACGATAAGGATCTCGATAAGCGTGAAAGCGCGAGTTTTCTGGCGATGATGCATGGATTTCATCGGATATTCTGGGTGATGGTAAAGATGGGCTGCATGCAGGCGACGATGATAACGCCAACCCCGCGACAATGAGGACCATCGTGAATTTTTCAAAACGGCCAGCAGCGTGCGAATGCGTGTCTTGGCTTCGTCAGCATATTTTTGGGCCACACTGTCCAATGCCTCCACCAACCCGCCGCTCGCTTCACCGCTTTGAATGATGGTCAGGGCCATATCCGGAAATACCCTGTCTCGCTCAAGGCGGACGTGATGGCGTAGTTTTCTGCATCGCCGGTATTTAATATCCCGCTTTCGAGCTTTTCTCGTGACCGGTTGATCGCCGCCTTCGCCGCCTTGTTGCTCATTACGGCCGCGCATGCGCGAAGCGTTTCGTTCGCCGGCATGCCGGCGCGATAAAGCGCCCGGTATATTTTGGACACCTCGGCAGTGACAAGGGACTTGATAATATAACCGATGACCGGAATGCGGATGAAAACCAGATCCATCGCGACGGCCGCCGGCTCTGCTTTGCGAAGAACTCGCCAAAGCACGACAAGCCCGACCGCCACGCCAAGCAAGAGGGGCCAGTGATTAACCGTGAACATGGACGCGCCAAGCACGGCGCGCGTGAGCGCCGGCAGCGGGACGTGAAGCATGGTGAGCAATGCCTGCAATTTTGGGATAACCACGAGCATGACGAACGCCAGCAATCCGCACGCCATCGTCCCGATCATCGCCGGATAGGACAGCGCCTTTTGACCGTTCCGCGAATTTCCAGTCTGAAATCAATCTGGTCGCGCAAGTCCGCGAATCGCTCGGCGAGGGCCTTGACACCGCTGCCTCGCTTACGCGAATCGACTCGATGACCCCTTCGTTGAAACTGCGCGGGTATCTCGCCATCGCGTCCGTGAGAGTGCTTCTTGAAATGTCCAGCTCATGGTCAATGCCGCGCAATACCTTGCGCGCAGCCGCGTTCGGGAAATTCTCCTTGAGCTTCCTTATGATGACGTCGGTCATGACATTATTGCGGAGCTGCAAGGCAATCACGTCGAACAAGTCGCGCTGTATCTTCATGGAAAGCCGGGTGCTGCCACCGCCTGCTTTGCGATTGGCCTCACGCTGGCTTACGAGAAACAGACGCTTGGCCTCGACGATCTGGCGCAAGGCGGTGACGTTGGCAGCCTCCAACGTCTCGGTGATGGTCTTCGCGTTCTCGTCAACGCAAGTGGCTAGGTAGAGCGGCATGGCTTAGGGTATGCGCAAGCGCAGTTCGCGTTTTGAAACCGGACAGGCGAGCAGAAACCTGTCCTTCCGCAAATAGGCGGTATCAGCATCTACCCGGTGCAGGGTCAGCCCTTTGAAATGCTCACCGATCAGATAGGGTTGGTTGTTCAAAATCGCACCCGGCCGTCCACCGGTAACGATACCCGAAACCACCAGCGTCGCTTCATGCAGTGTCACAGGAGGCTGATAAATCTGCTCAAAAGGGTTGTTGGACGAGCTGCGCGGCAAATTGAAAAATTCGGGTCAAGCTCGATCACATACTCCGAATTTGGACGGATGATGGTCAGGCCTGCATCCGATGGCATGTCGAAGTCCTCGGACGCCGCTGCCGCGGCGGGATTTTGGAGCCTAGCGCCAAAGGCAGCGGTGCCTGCCGGCGTAGAGGCGAGGGCAGTCGCCGCTTGATTCGCACGGGCATCCTCGATGTCCTCCTGAGCTTTCTCGAGTTCGGCAACCCGTTTTTGCAGACGGTCGTTCGTTTCGACAAGGCCGGCCAGAGTGCGCTGCGCGTTGGCAAAATAGATGGAAACTTCGGTGTCAGTCGGCTCCGGGTGGTAATCGGCAGATCGGGATGTCTGCACCGGCCCGCGGCTGAACAGAGTTTGCGGCCGGGGTGCCGTCCGTGGGCGCGACATTCGTCGCCGCCCGGTTGAAGCGCGCCGGCTTGGTCTGCACGTAGGCCTTGCCCGGCAGATACGCCATCTCCGGGTTCGTTGGACTCTGCAACATGCCCACGTAATACTCCTCGTATTCGGCGGGCAGCACAGGCGGTTGTTCGCTCGGCGGCTCCATGAATACAATGCGCGTGGGCGTCGCCTCGGGTTTTACTTCAACCGGCTTCTTCGCGCTGGCGCATCCAGCGGCAAAGAGGACTGAAAGCGCGCATGCTCCGGCGAGGGCGGCGCGAGCACGGGGAACGCGGAACGCGCCCTGAAAGGCGGCCCGAAGGCCGTCGCCGCGCACAGCGGAGGGTTCCTCTCTCCGGGAGAGGGGAAGGGGCGTGGGGATGGATTGGGTGTCTTCATGGTAAAACTCGGCGATTAGGCGGCGGACTGGTTTTGAGGTTCGGACTTTTGAGCCGGCTCTTCTTTGCCAGACTTGTATTCCTCTGGCGGCAAGGTTGAGCGGCGAAGGTCAATGGGTTCCAGTGTGTATAAATAAAATTCTTTGCCCGGAAGGACGGCCACATAGTATCCCTTCTCGTCGATCTGTTTGCGCATGTCGTCAAGCAGCTTGCTTATCCTATCGACACCCCGGCCACGCCCTCCAAGGCGGCATTTTGACGCCGGGCACCTCCTGATTCACCGTCTGGTTTGTCAGCGGATTTATCACGGGATTATAATCCTTCAACTTGCGCGTCATGGCCGCAATGGCATCGAGGAGGACCAACTTGACCGCGCTTTCGCTGATGCTTTGGAAGCGATGCCCTTTGATGCCCGCCTTCTTCTCATCCGGTCCCCATATTCCCCGCGTTTCGTCGTAATCCCTCGTCAAGGCGGTGCCGGCGACCGACAGCGTCATGGAGTTCTGTTCGCTGTTGGTTCGCCAGACAAAGTCCAGCGGCCTGACGCCGTGATGGAATCGCGCGCGGGATTCGGTTGCCCATCCCGTGCAATTCGACGCCTGCGGAATGACAACGCGAGTCGCTCCGTCCTTGTCGATGTTGACGGTGTCTTCCAGTGTGATGGCAATGATTGGCGTCTCGGGTTGCCGGTCTCCGGCGAGGAAATGAGCATGCAGCGTATCAACCGATAGGGAGGCAAGTAGTAGGTCGCCGGTTGCAGCGTTCTCTTTTTTGGCGCGGGCCTGTAAGGATAAAGCGCAATCGGGGTTGGCTCCGTGACGAGCTGCTTCTTGACGTTCTCGGTATGGGTGGCGGGCCTTCGTCTTGGTTGGATTTTCTTGGCTCCTCGGGTGGCGCGATGAATTTTGAGACGGACGCGCCGAATTTCGCAACCACCGGCTGATTCGGAGCCTCTTCCTGCCTGTGTTTCGCCTCCGCAGCCTTCTCGGCGGGCGCGCTAGTGGACCGACGGCGCTCGGTGCTGCCATTGTAGAGGCGGTATCCTATTATGCCAAACAGCACAACCAGGACCAAAACCCCAAAATAAGGCTTGAATATGAGGCGTTTGACTCTGCCGAAAACACTCATTGGCTCACTTCCTTTCGTGCGTCAACGACCGGAGAAAGTCGTTGTCGATTGAAATGTCAGCGCGGCGTCCATCCGAGGTCCCGGTATAGGTTATATACCCTATATTTTGCCCGGCCTCGGGTTGCGTGACGGTCAGCTTGCGGATGCCGAAATCCCGGTCGCCCTTGGACACGACAAGAGGGTTTGGTTCGTCTGCCGAAACCGGGTAGTTGATGGAGAAATAGAGCGTATCGGTCCGTCTCTTCGCGGTTGAGGCAACAATCTTGTAACGTCCTGTTTGCGAGAGAAGCGCACCCTTTTGGTTTTGACCTCCGCCGTGCGACCTCCGGGTCGGTGATGGCGACAGTTTCGATCTCGGGCGACAGCTCCCAAGTCACACGGGCGGGATTGCGGGCCGGTATCTCGCCGGGGAGCTGCGCGAAGCTGGGCCAATAAATGTTTCGCCCAACGCGCAATCCCACTTCCTGCGGCTTGTAGTGGAGCGGTTCATCGGAATCGTTGATGAAGATGGCGCGGAAAACAAGGTGTCATCCCGGTCGAAGCGAAACACCGGTCGATGACCACGCGGTAGCCGGGATACTCGATGACCTTTCCCGGCGCGGCGACCTCGATGCTGCGCTGCAATTCCGGTGCTGCTTTTGATCACGAAGTATGTCTTCGCATCATTCAATATGTCATGCAGTCGTTTTGGCGTAACGCTTATCCGCCTAGCCTGGGCGATGGAAGAGCCCTTTTTGGCTCGCTGATAGACAGGGTGCGGGTCGGGTTCTCCGAATAATAGAAGCGAAAACTGTAAACCCTCTCGCCAATGATAACGTTCAGGTCAGCGGTGCCAGGCAGCAATGCCTTGACACTGAAAACCGAGTCCCCTGCTCGTGTTGCAGAAATACTGGCGCGACCGTGTGTGCCTGCGTGGTGATGCCGTTCCCGTCCATGCCGTCGATGGGAAAGGGCATGAGGATGGTGGTGGGCACGGCGCCAACAGCGACCTCGTAGGGCGTCGTATCCTGCAAGAGTAGTTTTTCATGACGCCCACGGGCGGCGTTTCGACCGCCGGGGCTGGTCGGCGGCCTGCGCCGTGGACGCCAATGCGATGACTAGCGCGATTCTTTGTAGTCGAAGTCCCATACGCCTATCGGATATTTTTGGTTGGTGGCCGCGTCCGGTTGCGGAAGAGGCTGAATATGATTTCAAATTTGAGGCTATCGAGCTTGGGCCGTCCGTTGAACACACCGGTTCGTATCAACTGGCCCTGAACACGTGCCCTCAGCGTGTTATCCGTGTCAACGATGACGTCCGTCGCGCTTATTTCGGCTTTCTGGTGATAGCTGAACTCGGCAAAGAGGGCTTTTGGCCATCGAGAGCTGCTTCAACTTCTCCTTGGCGTCGGAGTTGAAGCAGAGGTCTATGATGTCCGTGCTGTCGGCCCTTCGGGGCCTCGGTTGAGCATGGCGAGCGCATCCAGATTCGCGCTCACTTTGTGGAAGGCGATGGCGTCGCGGAAGCGTATCTGCGGGGAAATCGTCACGCTGCCGTCGCCGTTCACCTGCACCACGGTCTGCGGCTCCCGCATGATGTAGATGGTGGTTATCGGGCCAAGGGCGGTTGTGAACATGAAAAAAGGCAGGCAATCATCAAAATCCGCACCGAGAGAATGCGGTTAGCCAGGATGTCGAAGACACCTTCATCGGAAGCGGTCGCCGCATCCGTTTTCTTCTCAAAATTTGACAGGAAAGGGATTTTCATATGCTTATCGTGCCGCGTGTCCCACATAAGGGATGGCGGAAACAGCCTGGTTGACCGGGCTAAACGAAGTGCCGCCTTGGGTGAATATATAGAAAGTCGTCGGGGCACCATCAGAGTGCCGATGAGAAACACGATTCCCGCCATATTGCTCAAAAACATGAACTTGACCATATTGGTCGCTTCAAGGCCGCCCACACCCAAAAGGAGGGTGTGCACGAGACCGGCCACGAGCGTGAATCCGAGCGGCCATGCGAGAACGCTTAAAAGCCAGCAGATATAGGTCACGGCCTTTTGCTTCAAGGCGTCGCACGTGAGCGCGCAGATTGCAATCGGCATAAAGGAGAACATGACGGGAACGAGTGCCTTTTGTATATAATAGAACGGTATCGTGACCCAGTTGATGACCAATTGCAGCAGGGAGTTCATCGCCAGCAGTATCATATTTTTAAGCGCTCCGATTCCGATGTCCAGGCCGGTGGTGACAAACTTGTAGGCCTTTTTATCAGGCCGTCTTCATTCTTTTCGCTGTCAAGCAATTCGTCCAGTTGGCGCTGCTGCTTGTTGAGGGTGTTCAGAACCACGCTGATTTTGAAACCGTCTGTCTCGGCGGCGAGCGTATTGGCCGGCCAATAAAAGAGGTTGGTCACGAGCGGCCTCCATACCGGAATGGAAACGCTCATCAGGACGCAGAGGAAATCTTCCCTATTCCGGCCAGCACCGCGGATGGCGAGCTGCGGTTTTTCCAGACGTGATTATAATATCCGATCAAGGTGACAATGAAGGCTACTCCGTAAATCCAGAAGCGTATGTTGCCCTCGAAAACCGTCTCGAAGGTAGGAGGTATTTCAATGGTTATGTCAGGGTTCATTGTCTCGGATTCCGGGACTGCCTTAATGCTATTATCTACTGTATTCAATATATTGAAATCGGGCAACAACACGTCGGCGACGATGATGGCGGCGAGAATGGCGGCAAAGATCAATATATAGAGCCGGAACCAGGCCCAGAGGTAGGCCCGGTAGCCTTTCCAGCTATAATTACCAAATAATCTCCTGAACATTGAGTTGATTGCGCTGGTTGCTCACTTCCTTGTCGTTGGATTCCTGCACCTGCGTTTTGACCTCGTTTTCCTTTGCAGCTTGGGTGTCATTGATGGTCTTTTGGGCTTGCAGGTAGGCGAGGACATCCGGTTTTGAGCTTGCAGATTCACCAGACGCACCTGCAAGGACTCGATTTTGCCCGGAGTTTTCGTATTCCTGCTGATCGATGCCCGGACGCATCATGCGTTCGTAGGTTTCGGCAATCTCCGTATTTATTTCGCCCATTTCCTTGGCCGTGTTTTCGAGGGTTTCCACGGTCTTTTTCGCAACCTTCTCAAAATTGGTTTCCTTGAGGATTCTATCGGCATTCACCGGAACTTGCTTGCCGAAGGCGTTGCGGTTGACGATGCCTCGCTGGCCGTAGTCAACCTCAAGGGCCACGCGCGGCTCGCGACTCCAGTCCTTGGTGAGATTTTCGGCACGAAGTTTGAGCGATTTCGCATCATTCACGACCTTGGCCCAATCGCCTATCGTGGTTCGCAATGCGTTCTGGCCGTCGAGCAGCTTTTTGCTTTCTCAATCTGCTCGATCTGCTGCTGTATCATCTTTTCATATTTAAGCACCTCCTCGGACCATCGCGCCGCGGTCTCCAGCTTGGTCTCGATGAGTATGGCGTAATTCGACGGGTCGAACGTGATGTCGCCGACGCCGAAAATCGCGAACGATTTCGGCGCGAAGACAAGGCAGGCGGTTGCCAAGGCAACGGTAATGCGGGCGGCGTTTTCATGGTGAAACGGGTTGTGGATTACTGGGCGGAAACTTTGATATATTCAGTGGTGGGGTTGATTTTGACGCCATTGATGACGCGCGGGCGCGGCGAAAGGTATCTCGATGGAATTGTCCTCCGGCTGAGTCCGGCACCGGCCTCAAATCCGTTCTGCTGGGCGTTCTGGATAGCCGCGTAGGTGACATGGGCGTTTTGGGCGCGCCCTGCTCATAGGCAAGGGCCAGCTCCTCCTGCTTGCGTTTTTCGTCCTGAGTGCGGGCGTATTCGGAGATGCCGATGGCCGTGACGCCGCCCGCCAGCGTCCAGTAGGGATTGCCGTTGCTGAGCTGATTTGCGGTGAGCCGCCGGCGGCCCGGCGAACGTGGTGTTGACGAGGCGGTTGACCGGCTGGACTGGCAGCCTGCCAAAGCAGCGGCGAGAAGGGCAGGAATGAGGGCGAGGAATTTAGGCTGCATTTTGATCGAACGAGTATTGGGTTATGCCGGAGATCGGCGGGATTGCGGAGCGACTGAAATAGCAGGCTGACGAGTAGCGTTTGTTCGGCGGCATGTTGAGTGGGATGGGGAGTTTTCGACGCTGTCGCGCATCCCGTCCGGCAACTGGATGCGGGCCGCGAACTCCTTGAACTCCTTGGCGTCATCGTGGCGCGTGATGAGCCATTGGCGGGTGTTGTTGAGCAACGTCGAGACGCCCTCGATATGGGCGATCTGCGCGAAGTCTTGAAGAATGAAGGCGAATACGCAGTTGTATTTCGCGAGCTGGGCGGAAAGCTCGAGCGCGAGCTTGGCACCGCCGGCATTTGGACGATGCGGGCAAGCTCCTCCATCGTAAAGCGCTTTACCAGCTTGCGCGGCATCGTGACGATGCGCTGGCGGATGCGGCCGGTGATGTTTAACGCAATGGCCCGCGCAGCGCGAGGTCGTTGTTATCGGCCTTGGCGAGTTCAAAGTGCACGACGCGGCCGTCAAACCGGCGGTTGGTGTAGCCGTCGAACAGGGGCCGTATTCCCCGGTCGCGCACCAGTTGTCCATGAGCGAGGCGAGTTCGGCGACTTCGCCGCTGTCGTGCTCGGTGCCGGGCCGCAGCCGCAACAATTCAGTGAGTTCGGAGTGAAGCGGGTATTGCTCGGTCGTGAACTTGGAAAAGGCATGGCGCTCCGCCGTGCGCGGTCTGCGGATCTTTGATGAAATGGGTGATTTCCGCTTCGCTGATCTTCGACATGAACTCCAGCACTTCGCCATCGTTCGCGGCGATGCGGTCGCGCAGATGGACGTAGGCGTCAAAAAGCGTATCGTCCGGGGTCATGCGCTGCCTGTGCCACAAATGAATGGCTGTCGCCTCGCGCTGCGAGGCCCGGTTGGCCTCGGATTCTTCCTCGCCCATTCCTCCTGTGCCTCGCGGTAACAGATGTTGATGTAGTAGGCGAGGTAGGCGCGCCGCCGCGTGTTGAGCCGGGCATCGCCGGAGTCGCCAGCAAAATGGGTCGCCAAGCTGATCGCGTAGGCCAGATGCTCGGGATCGAGCGGTGCACCCATCGTATCCAGATAATTAATACTTATATTCCCGCTCTTCTGGATGACGATGGGCTTTTCGCCGTGGTCCGTCGTGTAGTTGGTGTGTGACGCGCCCTCCTCGACCATGACGTCGTAGTCGTAAGGGCCGGTCTGATAAAGAAGATTATTGTATTTGACGCTTTTGCCCGAACGGCTGCCGCCAGCGACGCCGGTGCTCTGCACCGGCCGTTGACGATAAAGCGCACTCCGCAAAGCGCGCGGTCGGAGGACAGCCAGAGAGCCTGGGCATTGGCGAGATCGCCGGTAAAGCTCGCGGAGAAGGGAATCAGATTGGCGACATGCTCGTCGGCAAGCTCCTTGTCGCGGGCGTCATAGGGATGAAAACAGTTGCCCGGGAATGTCGCAAAAAGTTTCGAGCGTGGTAACCTCGAGGTGCGTGTCGTAGGCGCGCGCGCTCTTGATCGAGGTGATGGCCTGCTTCAACGCGCTCATGTCCGCCGCCAGCTTGGACTCGTCGGTATTCCAGACGCGGACCACGAAAAGCGTGCTGAACAGGCGCGTGTGGCCCTCGCCGAGTTGGGACACGGCGTGCCTTTTGCGCTTGATGGTGTCCTCGCGGATTTGGGAAGTCGTCGTTGCCGTCCGCCCCTGCGACTCCAACTCCTGGGCCTCGGTTTCCTCGCGCATCATGATTTGATACGTGTCCAGCGGCTGCAAGTTGACCGTGATCTGGTAATTCAGGAGCGAGGTTTTGGTAAGGTTGTTAATCATGCCCTCATAGGTCTGAGAGCCGATATTTTGCAGTATAAGCAGCCGTGGTAATGGCCGTCCATATACATTCTTCCAATATGGTCGGTATTTATGTCCGATGTCATGCAGTTGCGGGCGATGGAAATCCTGTCGTTGAACTGCACGTTGGCATCGGCGAGCCATTCGTTTGAATTGGGATTGAAAAGAGATAGGTGTGGAGCTGGTGAGCGCGCTTGTTCATCGGCTCCACGTTCACGCCGTCGCCAAAGGCCAGTTTGATTTCGTTGTAGTGCTGGTCGTATTGATTCTCGAATTGTTTCAGAATCGCGCGGTAGTAGCTTTTCAAGCCTTCCTTGCCGGCCAGCGTCGGCGGCGCGGACTCAATCTGTTGCGAGACGAACAAAACCAGATGCTCCCGGCGAAGCTGCTTCTCCTGAGCATTCTCCGGAAATAACGGGCGGTTGACTCCTGACTTTTTTTCAGCGGGATTTTTGCCTTCGCGGTGGCCGCCTCATAAGCATCGAGGGCCTTGCTGTAGTCCGCATTGCAGCACCATTGGAACTGAACGCGAATATTGAGCGCTATGCTCTGGAGGTATTTTACGATGTCTTCATGGCATTTCGCCGCCGCGGCGTCGCCGGCGCCGCGCAGATCGGGCGGGTTATCACAAAACCTCTCGTGATGGTCGCATTTTTTGAATGCGCCCCACAATGAAATCATTGATGAAGTAACCGTTGGGCGGGTGGCGATTCATTCTAAATCAATGGGGATGGCTCGGAGATTTTGCCGAGTTGGACCGTGGTGCGTCCGACAATCCGGCTTTCCAGCCAGTCCCGCAAATAGCGCTTCGGTTTTCCCATGATGAGGGTAAAATGACAAGCAGCAGCAGCGTGTTTGGCAGCAGGAATATGAAGATAACCGCCAGCCAAATGTTAATTTTCATCACTATAATAGAGACGAAAGTTAACATGACAGCTCCCATGAAGACGCCGGTGAGCGCGGCGAGCTGCGCCGGCGAAAATCCACCCCATAGGGTGCCCTTGGTTTGATGCCCTGCGTTAGTTGGCCGGTAGGTGGGCATTACTTGAAGGAGGGTTGCGACACCGCATCAGCACCGGCAAAGATGTAAAAGATCAAGGAGACAAAAGGGCCGCCGATGGCGAATGTCCATACGATGTAAAGGCGGCCTTGCTGGCTGCCGGATTCGAGTTTTAGTTCCGGCCCCGACAAAATACGCGATCAGGGCGACCAAGAAGCTAATCGCAATAATGATTCCGGCGATCTTCCCAATGCCCTCCTTCAAGTCTTCAGTCGATTTCCATTGGGTCTGCGCGAGGATGGACAAGTCGAGCGCTGCGTGATAAGTTTTGGTGATGAAATATAGTATTGAGTTCATGATTGCAATTCGCACATTGGCCTAATAGCCCAAACTGACAAGCCTAAACTTGCCCTCAAAATCACATGCCTAGAACTGTCCGTATATCTCCCTTTGTCTTCGATCTCACCCGGCCTTGAGCGCCAAACTGGAAGAGTTGGCGCTGGCCTGCTCGATGCCGTCCTCAACGTCACAAGCGCCTCTGTCGTGCGTTCGTTGATTGCCAATGCCCAAACGGGTGTGGAGTTTGTCGGCATCGTTCGGATGCAGGCGGAAAAGGAAAAGATCGCATGGCTGGAAAGCCGCCGCTCAAAAAGACCTCGTCTCAACAATCGGGAAAGCGCAGTCGCGCCTACCCCGTGGAAATGCCGGAGGAGATGAAGCTCAAGCTCAACGAGCTGGCAAGCAGCTCGGCTATCAACATCAGCGACATCAGCACGGCCGGCCGCATCAGTTGCGGCTGCATCGTGCGCGCGCTCATTGCGAGTGCGTCCGCCACCCCTGACTTCATCATCAGTGTCCGCCAGCAGGCGATGCAGGAAAGAAACTCCTGGCGCGAGAAACGGCGGCAATACCGTAAAAGAAATGAATCTGGACAAGATTGACCTCGTGAACGGCTTCATGCCGTGGATTTCGGAACGCATCAAGGGACAACCGGAAGTGCTCGCCGCGCTCAATGAGCATCTGGCTTGTAGCGAACTCGGTTTGACCGACCCGCTTTACGTCAAGGGTGGTTTCATGTTCGTTGGCCCGACCGGCGTGGGAAAACCGAGGTCACGCTATGCCTGACCGATTACTTCGCCGACGGGAATCTCTGCAAGATGAACATGTCGGAGTTCAAAACGACTGAAAGCATCATGGAACTTCGCGCGCGCCTCACCAAAGCCCATATGGGGCAATGCCGAGTGTTCCTGCTGGATGAAATCGAGAAAGCCCATTGGGAGGCTATGGATTTGCTGCTGGGCATCCGGACAAAGGAGCCGAGCTGACCGCCGCCGATGGCAGGCTCATCAACTTTACCGATTCCTATTTCGTCATGACCTCGAACTTGGGCGCGAAAGAAGCAATGCGTTCAAGAACGAATAACTACACCTCGTTCAAGAACACGGTCTTGCAGTATGTCACGCTGGCTATGCGCCCGGAAATCATCGGACGGCTGAGCAAACTTGGCGGCATTCATGTTTTCCGTCGCTTGGGCGAGCCGGAGCAACGCGCTCTGGCGGGATTTCACATCAAGCGCGTGCTCGAACGCATGGCCCGCCATGGATGCCACCTCGAACTGTCAGAGTCCGCCTTTGAATACATCGTGCGCAACGGCTACTCGGCCGAGTATGGGGCGCGCAACATGGAAGGTGTCATCATGAAGGCGATTCAAGAGGCGGTGAGCACAGCGGCACGGGTGCGGCAGCAAGTCAGCGGACGGCTGATCGAGAACCCGGATAGCAATGGTCTGACCATCGTCCGGTGGCCTAAATTTTGATGCCGGGTTTTGTCTCGGTCCCTGCTTGTGAAATTCGTAGAATTTTGGACCTTGGGAAGCTGCGCGCAATCAAGGTCGAGGGGCAGGGCGGGGATAAGTCGAGTTGGAAACGTTTGCCGGCCTGCAATGCGTTTCGGGATGTGATGATGTCGTTGAGCGTATGCAGTTCGTTCACCAGCGCACGTTCGGGACAGACGCCGGCGCGCACTTCGCGCCATGCCATGCAGGTAAAGCCTGCATATGGTGACGAGCATGGATGCGTGCCGGAGATCGTTTCGCGTGGTGCCATCGAACCTTTTGTTATCAAGCGCGCAAAGATTGCCGATCTTGGCTTTCAGCAAGGTCAGCGGGCTTGGAACGCGGGCGTTCACGCCCGGGAGCATTTCGATGGTGACGCCGCCGGACAAGTCGGCGTGGTTCACGCCCAGGACGCTGCGCAACACATCCACCTCGAGCAATCCGCCGGGGACTCCTTGGAGAGCACGGCGGCAATGGGATTTCTGGCGTCGGGATTGACACGGATTTGCCAGCCGCGCCGCTCCGCCAGTTTTTGGGCGAGGGCGACGTCTCCAACAATGTCCGCGTCGGTGCTGGTGAACGGCGCCAATCGCAGTAATTCCGGGCTCTGGTCGCGCATCACCTCGGCCCATAAGTTGACCGCCTGGCCGCCTACAATGAGAGGTTTTGACTGGTCACCGAAAAGATCGGCGAAGGCCTTTGGTTCAAAATCGGGCATTACAAGTGATAACTCACGACACGCGGGCGAAAGTTTTTGGGAAGCGGAAAGCCGAGCATTCCTCCTGAATTTGAGCCGGTGTTTTGAGGCCAAGCTCAATGCGCGCGGCATCATAGCAACGATTGGCGCTTTTGCGTTCCCACACTTGATCGGCGAAAGACAGCCCCTCAAGCGCACGCGGCGCGGCAGCTCGGGGTTGCGCCGGAGCAGCGTCTTGAAATACTCAATATCCCGAGTCGGTCTGGCTTGGACTGTGTTCATGGTAAGGCTTTCGGGATTCTGGCTGTTGCTCGCGCTCAACGGAATGCTCTCGGCGCGGAATCATTCGCGCTTTGCATTAGTTTTCGCAGGAGCCTTGTCATGGATTTGAAAGTAGGAAAACCTAAGCAGAACGCAATAGTTGAGAGGGAATTTGTGTTGAAAGCATGGCGGAGCGAGCATGACGGCGCTGCGCGCCGAAGGGCGGCCCGTAGGCCGCGGCACGCACAGCGGAGGGTTCCCTCTCCCGGGAGAGGGGAAGGGGCGTGGGGATGGATTGGGAGCTGGGAAGATGTGCCGGCGCTGCCGGTTCAAGGAAGGCGTGGATGACGCCGGCGCCGTTCCGACCGGCCCGTGCGGGCCCGGTCGGGGATTTTCAGGCTTTGCGCCAAAGGCAGGGGATGCCTGGCGGAGGAAGCGCGGCTGCGCTTAATCCTAAATTCATAGATTCATAAATTATGAATCATGACGGACGCAGCTCGCGACGTGGAGGACATGGAATGAATCTCAGAAAATCTGAGGCGATTTCGCATCTGTGATAATCTGATTATCAACCCGCGTCCTTCCAGTTGCAGAATGGCGTTCAGCGCCATATCCATGACTTCTGAATCAAGATTGCTCAATTGGATTGCGTGGAGACCCAGTTCGGATCTGCCAATCTGGACATGCTCAACCTTGGCCGAACATTGATTTACATGGTGCCAGACCGAATCCATCCGGTTTCGGGCAATGAACCGTATCATCCGGGATCTCTTCAATCGACTGATTCCAGTCATAGACTTTTAGATTACAGGGGCCTGCCATTTCCGATGCTGATCCCGTGATTGTCGGTAAAGGGCTGCAAAGTGATGCGACTGATCTGCGTTCCAGAGATAGAGACGCCGGGACCAGTTGAACAGTCCGGCAATCGGCGCATGGCTATTGAAGCGGGTCTCAAACGACCTGATGTTTTCCTGCCAATGCGCCTCCGTTTGAAATCCGATAGCACCGTCCTCTCGCAAAACATGATAGGCGAAATCGTGCAGGGAACGGCGAGGACCTGACTTTCCGCCGCATGAGCCGTAAAACTGCCCCACCGGAATGCGAATATCGGAAGCTCCACGGTAATGTGAATCAAGGATTCCATGACCTGCATGAGTTCGGTGCGCATCGGGAAGTAATCAACCGCCGTATAATTGGCCATCTGCCAGACGGGATCGCTGGTAAAATCCTGATCGCCCAGTGGCAATAATCCGATGGGGTTTTGAACTGTTCAACCAACTCCGCGAGAAGTCGCTTTTGGCGGCACCGTTCACCCCATCTTCTTAAAGACAAATTCACCATGCGGCAAAGATCGCGCGCGCGACCAATGTCAGCAACGACTTTTGCACAAGCCCAACTCGTGCCGATGACGGCGAACCACGCGGTCATCGGCGTCGAGAACCTGAACGTGCGTGGCATGGCGTTAAACTCCAAAAATCCGTTTCCAAAACATGTAGCGGAAACGCGGCGAAATCTTCCGTCCGTCGTCGGTTCTCGGATACAAGTAGCCCTGCGTCCAGCGGCCCTCGACGTGAAAGATGATCGCTCTGAACTTTGGCAGTCTGGTGAAAATGCCCGTATGGAAAATATGACGCAGTTCTTGACGGACGCTGGTCGTGTTATTCATGGCGCCGAAGCTCCAGCTCTTGTCGCGCTGCCATTCCTTGCCAAAACATTTGCCGCCATTTCACGGCCGGTCTCATCGCGAATCGCGCCGATGACGTGATTGTTGAGGTTGGTAAAGACAACCTCGGCGATTTCCTTTTTCCCGTCCAGCGGCGGCAGCGCGGACGAATAGCTTTGCATCGCCAGAATCAAGGTGCCCCTGGCTTCACGGATTTTATCCAGCGTGTTATGATCTGCGAGCCCTTCCTCGGAGCATAGCAGGCTGTTCTGGCCTTCGTCGGCAAGCAGGATAACCGGTGTCAGTTTGGCGTGTTCCTCTTCGCTGTAATCGTCAAAACGCCGTAGCAAATGGTAGTAGCCTGCGAGTTTGAACCACGCGGTGATGTAGCGGCGCTGCGAAAGGTAGGCCTGCGGAATTGAGGGGCAAAGGATAAAGCCTTTATCGACGCAATCCAAGGTGACGTTCGGCGTATCGGACGAAAAACATCGCGCAACTCATCGGTTGCGTAAGGGCAAGATAAAGCTCGGTAGTCGATTTGATGCCTGATTTTTCTTCCGGTGCTTTTTGTCGAAGGATGCCCAAAACTCAAAAGCTCCGCGCATCGTTCCGACTCGGACGCCTTGAGCTGCAACCTCTCAAGTGCCTCGTTATAGGTCCGATCATCCGCGATGAAGTCATATGCATCGGCGAGAGTGGGGTGATGCCAATGGCGTCGAGCGTTTGAAAAGGTTCGAGATGGTTTTCGACCCTGATTCTTAAAAATGCGTTATTGGTTTTCTGCCCGCATGCAACTGCGGTGTCGATGACAAGCTGCGCGTAAGTGTCCCAAGGAATAGTCCGGTCACCGATGAAATTCATCATATGGGTGATCGGTATGTCCAAGTCTCGACCGCCTGCGTGGTCGCAAAACGATAAGTTTTTCAGGGCGCTTGAATGCCTTGCAAATCTTTCCCAGCACCGGTGAAAATTCGCCTTTTCGTCTATCGCAATGCAGCCGAAGTTCGGAATCGTGACCATGAGCTGGCTGAACATCGTGCGGATGACGCCGGCGGTCTTGCCGTGGCCGGAGCGTTGGACAATGCACCAGTGCGTCAGGAACTCATCGAGCGTCCACGTCATGCCGAGCATTTTCAGGACATGCCGCCCGCCTTCGTCCGGCATATCGACTTGCGGGCCGATGACATTGCACAGTTGCAGGAAGCCGACAACGGCGGCGATGCCGGCAACCCAAGGCATGCCGAAAACCAACGCTGTCACGCTGCCGCCGAATGCGAGCGCGCAAACGCAAAGATATTGGGCGCGGTCGGTATTCATGCCGCGCTGTCCGCTGCTTTGCCCTGCGCGGCTTCCTTGGTTTCTCAAAGGCAATTTTGCAAAACTTCCGAATCTCCTGCTCTGAGGTCACGATCTTCGGTTCAATTTTGAGGCTGTTTAATTGCTCGGCGATTTTCAGATAGCCGAGCCCGTAGGTTTCGCGCATCTGGCGTATCTGGTCGGTGAGTTCGGCAAGAATGGTGCCGATGAACGGATTCTCCTGTTTTTCTGCAACTCGCTGAGAACGTTTGCGAGTTGAGCTTTTGCGTTTTGACACGGGCGGCATCTTGGATGGCGCCTGTGGAACTGAGGTTTGGGATTGTGCCTTTGGTGTTTGGATTCATCGGGATGAAAATCAGACATTGGGCTAATAGCCCAAAAGACAACCTAATTTCCCCTATGCCGCGCGGCTTTGTAGCCGGCGCGCAAGCTGAGTCTTGCGCGTCTGAGCGCCGTTTAGGCCTCTGTGACGTGCGCAGCACGTTACTTATGCGCCAGCATAAGGAGTAAACTGTCCAGTATTGCAAAATGGCGAACTGCCATTTTCATTAAAGCGCTCATTGCCGCTCATGGTCACGCCAAAACCCAACTGAATCTTACCAACGCGAAGGAATATTTCAAAAGCACCTCGCGCATGGGGACTATTACACCGAAAAAGAGACTATCGCCGGCGAGTGGATAGGAGACGGTGCGGAGCGGCTTGACTGAGCGGTGCCGTGAGCGAAGCGGAGTTTCTACGCCTCTGCGAAGGCCTGCATCCGAAACGGGCGAGCGCCTGACCGCTCGCAAAACACCACGCGCGTCGTCAACGGCGTGGAGCAATCAAACCGGCGCGTCTTTTTCGATTTCGTCTTCCGTCCGCCAAAGAGCATTTCCCTCGCGGCGCTCTGTTTTGACGAGCGGCTTGTCGCGTTGCATAAGGAGGCGGTGCGGGACGCGCTGGCCGAGTTGGAAAAATACGCGGCGGCGCGAGTGCGCAAGAAGGGCGAACAGGGCCATCGCACGACCGGCAACTTTGTTGCCGCGCTTTTCTGCCACGATACCAGTCGTGCGCTCGATCCGCTCCTGCATACCCATGCCGTGATTTTTAACGCGACCTTTGACGGCGTCGAAGATCGCTGGAAGGCCCTCGAAAATCACGACATGTATCGTGCGCAAAAACTCGTGAGCGCGGTTTACGATGCAAAATGACCGCCGGGCTTAACCGCCTTGGCTACCGGCTGCGGTATGACGGCGAGCACTACGAGCTGGAAACCGTGCAGCGCGAACTCATCGAAAAATTCTCCAAACGCCGCGCTCAGATTGAGGCGATGGCTGACGAACAGATGTCGCGCCGGATGCCGGCGTTAACCTCTACACGTTGCGCGATCGCATCGCGCACGATCATCGTGCGCGAAAAATCAGCGATGCGAACGCCGACACGTTGCGGGCGGACTGGCTGCGGGAAATGAACGCCGCGGAGCGCGCCTCGCTACGTCCGTCGGCGCTGCCGCAACCTCCGTTGCTCGACCAAAACGCGGCGCTAGAGCGCGCCGTGAAGGTCGCCCATGATCTCACCTTTGAGCGCAAAAGCGTGGTTAAACGCAGTGAACTTGAGGCCGCGATACTTCGCGAAACATTCGGTTCCGGCATCAAGATCGAATCGGTCCGCAGCGCGCTGGCGCGCGAAAATTTCGCCGAAAGTGCCGATGGTGGCGAACTCGCCTCGCGTGAAGGACTGCGGCATGAGCTGTCGGTTTTGACCGCGGCAAAATTGGGGCGCAACCGACTGCCGCCGCTGAATGAAAAATTCGACGTCGCCAAGACGTCGCTCGATGCCGAGCAATGCGAAGCGGTGCGCCTGATCGCGAACAGCCGGGATTTCATCACGCTGTTTCGCGGCGCCGGAACCGGGAAAAGCTACACGCTGAATTTCGTCGCCAAGGCCGTGCGGGAAACGGCCGCACCGCTGGTCGTCCTAGCGCCACAGACCTCGCAAGTCCGGGACTTATGCAAGGACGGACTTGACGCGCACACGCTTGCGAGCGTGCAAAGCATTCCGGACGGCGCCGTCGTCATCCTCGATGAAGCCGGACAGGTCGGAGCGCGGCAGATGCATGACCTCGTGCAGAAAGTCCAGGCTGCGGCCGGCCGACTGATATTGTCGGGAGACACCCGCCAACATGGCGCGGTCGAGGCGTCCGACGCACTTGTCACCATCGAACGATATGCCGGCCTCAAAGCGGCGGAAATCCGCACCATCCGCCGCCAGGACCCGGCGCGCGGCGAGCGAAAAGAAGCGGCTCGCATTGCCTCCTACCGGGATGCTGTTTCTGCGGCAAGCGAAGGCGACTGGCGAAATCGCTCAAGCGTCTGCGTCAGATCGGAGCCGTCGAGGTGGTCCACGAACACAAACGCGTTGCCGCGGTTGCAGCTGCGGTCGTCGCCGATCTGAAAGAAAAAATAGCGTCCTCGCTGTGTCGCAAACACGCGCTGATGCCGCTGCGGTCAATGAGGCCATTTCAGCGGCCTGCCTTGAAAATGGCCTCATAAAAAAGCGCGCCTGATGGATACGCTCGTTCCGAAAGACATGCTTGCGGCCGAGAAGCGCCTCGCTCGCTCCTACCGTGTTGGCGACGAGATCCAGTTCATCTCGAAATACGGCGCCAACCGCGCCGGGGACCTGCGCAAAATCGTGCACATTACCGAGGGCGCCCTGCTCTTGGAGCCGCGCCGGCGAGGCAAGGCTGCGCGGCTCAGCCTCAAATATGCCGAGAAGTGGAACATCGTAAACCGGCGAAAACGTTGCTCGGCGTTGGCTCGCAAGTGCAGCTCAAACTCAACGGCAAGGCCGTTGGTGGAGAATCCGGTCAACGGCGAAATATGCACCGTCACACGGCTTTTTCGCAACGGCGGCGTCGCCATCCGCGATGGCGATGGCAAATTCAAAAAGCTCGCGCCGCACCAGATGGTGTTGCTCCCCGGCTATTGCGTCACCTCCTACAGCTCGCAAGGCAAAAGCGTTGAATCCGTGGTTCTCTCTGACGCCGGCAGCGAGCTGGCGACGCATAAAAAGGGTGGTATGTTTCGATTTCTCGCGGACGCCGAAAATCAAAATTTTCACTCCGTCCGCAAAGGATCTGCTCAAGCGCATCCACAACCCCGGTGAAGACAAACTTGCCGTTGAAATGCTCCCGAAACTGCCGCCGCCGCGCGCGAAGGCGCGGCGCTTGTGCAGCACCTTCACTCTCCACTCTCGCCGCAAAACCATAGCCAAAAAGTCACGCAAAATCTATGAACCCAAACCCGCCACCCGCCGCGCCGGCGTCGTCCCGGCTGAGCGCGAAATTCTCATTAAAACCGAGCACTCCGCTGCCACGCCGGCGCCCGCCTCTGCGAATGAGTCACCCAAGGAACTCTGCTTCCGGATCGACACTGACAACCGGTATAGCGCCGAGTTTCAACTCGCCTCCGGCGAAACCATTTCCCTGCCGTATCACCATTTCAGCTTCGCCTTTGGCTCGGCCGACGGGCAAACGCTCAAGATAAAGTTCTGGTCGCATCTGGTGACCATTACCGGCCGCAACCGGCGACGGTCAAAATGCGATTCGATGCGCGCATAATGTGACTGTAATCGAAGTGGAGGAACACTTTCAGAGTCTTTACACGGGAAATGATGTATTCATTTCACGGATACAAATTGAGGAAACGAAGCAGGACCAAAACGCCGGAAAAAGCCTCCACTGAGGAGGCCGCCCCTGATGCCGACGATTTCGACGATGGAAGCGAGGGCTGAAAAACACGAACAGGAAACCAACGCTCCGCGATGGTTTCCTCTCGCGCCAAAGGCGCAATTCACTTTCCTTTGGAAAGTCAGCAGCTCTCGCTTACGCTCGTCGCCAAAGAACAGAGGCCTCATTGCCGGCCTCTTTCGCGCCTCCTTCGGCGGCGCGAAATTCACCGCTAGGATTTTCAGGGCCGACGCCAAAGGCATGGAATCCTGATACTTATTCTCAAGAGCAAGGGTATATCCATCCGTTGCCAATTTGGCTTGCACGTGCTCAACAAGGGTCCATAATAGCTATTATGACTAAAACCGTCACTGCATTGGAAATGAAAACCCGCCTCGGCCGGTATCTGGCCGGGGTGGAAAGCGACGCGATGGAATATCTGATCACGCGGCACGAGAGGCCTGTTGCGCTGCTCGTGCCTGTGCGGACAGGCAGAGGAACGCGGGCGGCGGCGCTCCGCCGCCTCGCAACCGGCTCCGTGCGCCGTAAGGCGGACAACTGGACCACCAAGCAACTCATCGAGGCGGGCCGCAAATGAACGTTGTCTTGGACGGAAGTGCGGCGCTGACGATTTTGTTGCCGGACGAGCGTGGCGGCAAGGCTGCGCCCTCAATCTTGAACGCCCTCAACGAGGCGGAGGAAATACACGTCCCCGCGCATTGGTGGGTTGAGGTTGCAAACGGGGTGCTCATGGCCGAAAGGCGCTCGCGCCTGACCCAGGCGGAGAGTGCCACGGCATTGGAAGATGCGCATGAGCTGGAGCCGGCGACGGACAGGAAAGCGGCGCGCGGATAACACGTGATGCGCTGGCACTGGCCAGACTGCATTCGTTGACCGCTTACGATGCCGCCTATCTGGAGCTGGCGATGCGTCAAAAAGCCGGCTGGCGACGATGGACACCGCGCTAAGGCATGCGGCGTTAAAAGCCGGGGTTGCAATCATACCCGCGTCTTCGCATAAAGTTAGCTGATTCTCCACATCGACAATGCGATTGACAGAAGAGCAAAAAGAGCAAAGGGCCGCGTTTATGTCGCGGCTTCCCCGGCAGGTGCCTGCATACGGCGCAAGCCGCTATCGATTGGTGTGACTGGACCGTGGCAGAAACAAAGAAGGCGCTCGTAAAGGCAGAGGAATACCTCGCTGTGTATCGGCCTGACGCGAAACTATCACCCCTTCGGGTGGTATTGAGGCCCACCGGCGTCCGGCGATGGAAATGCTCCATTTGGAGGTCTTGCTCAATACGGAATGGGCGACGAGCGTCACTTTTCTCTGCTCCGGCGGCTACCATGTTGGAAAGGATTACAGGCATTCGCGGGACCACGCGATGCACGTGCCCGACATGTCGGAGGCCCTTCACCTTGCCGGAATTATCGTGCGGAAGCTCGGGATCAAGAAAATCGAGGTGGGTTACAGCCTCGACAAGCTTAACATTGGCAAGCGTGATAAGCTTCGCGCTGGCTTGATAGCTCGTCTTACCAGTCAATAATAAGACATTGTCATAGAACGATTTACGCGCACAATGTCCGTTATGTCTAATTGAAAGTGGGCCAAATCTCAGTGCCTGTTACTGGGTCAATTTTAACTGCCTGCTGACACCGAGATAGGCCACGGTGTGCACGCCGGCGTCGGTGGTCAGCGAGGCCAGCCGCCCGGTGGTCGCATTCGCGCTGTACAATTGCTTGCGGAAATCGCCGAAAGATCGGCGGCCGCACCAGTGTCGCCGCTAGGCTGTTCGCCCGGCGCGGTGGATGGGCGCGCGTGAAGCCGGCTGCCGCGACGTGGCAGCGTGGCAAGCGATTCGGCTAGTGCGACCAATTCGCCGCCAATGCGCAAGGCGGCGTCCGTGTTATCTGGGCGATATGCCGGGCAATCTCGCCAAGGTCGCGCAATGCGGGCGAGAGAGGATTACGCGGTAATCCACTGGCGGAGATTTTGCGCACGTCCTCGGCCGGCACACCGCCCTCGTCGGCGAGCGAACGCTCGGCCTCATCAATGGCCGCGAGCATTGCCGGGGTCTCCGGCCAGAGCTTCAATTCGAGCCACGCGGCGAGCTGGTGCTGCGCGTCGGCAGGCAACCTCTCGATGGCGGCTTCGATTTCGGTCATAGTGGACATGGTGCACAATCTAACAAGGCTTCCCTTTCAGGCAAGCCTTGAGGCCTTTCATGAATTCATAGATTCATAATTTATGAACCAGCGCCGACCTTCAAAAAGAGGCGCGCCTTTCGGCGCGCCACCGGCATTTCTGCCTTTGTCGGCGTGCAGCTTATGGGTTGCTTCCCAGCAGAGCCCAATTTTAGCACGCATCCTGACAATGTGGCGTTGGCCGAATCATCACAAGTTCAAAATACCGACGCGCTTTACGCAACAATCTGAATCATGCTCCGCATGACCAAAGGGCTTGCCCTTTGAAACCAGGCCTCATTGCCGGCCCTGAAACCCGCTAGGATTTATACCGCTCAACGAGGAGGCCAAAAGTCGCCTGCGGTGAATCAAAAACCGCCCACGGTGAGGTAGGCGGTTTTCGGTGGGACCGTAGGCCCCTCGGCGTCCACGCGTGCGGGTCGCTTCCCAGCGTTGCCCGTCCTGGGATGCATTTGAAATCTGCGAATTACAGCCGCCTTTGTCAAGCAGGGGTGTCCTCCCCTGCCCTTTGGGGTGGAGGCCCGTTGGCGTGCATGTAGCGGCGCGGAAGCGCGGGTCTGGTGGTGATGGCCTCCTCGTTGAGCGGTATAAATCCTAGCGGTGAATTTTTCGGGGCCTTTGGCGGTGTTTGGGTGGGAAGCGGTTATGGCTGATCGCCAAAGGCCCCGAAAAAGAGGCCGGCAATGAGGCCTCTGTTTTGGTGGCGGCGGAGCCGCTGCTATTATTTTCCAAAGGAAGGGGAATCGAGCGAAGCGAGAGGGAAACCATCGCGGAGCGTTGGTTTCCCTTGTAAGTCGGCGAAGCCGTTGCACTTTGGGGGCCGCGGGGGCGGAGCGAAGCGTAGCCGCCGACGGGGAGAGGGTCTGGGAGAACCAAACACGGTCGAAAAACGGGACCAACTCCCTACCCTTCCCTCTGTCTTTTATTATTTTCTTGGGATAAGAGGGATAAGAGGCCATCGGCATTTTATTAGGAAATGATAATAAACTACTTACTGAGCATTTTCCATGTAATAGCGGGAACAGTTCCCCATGCCAACGAATAGCGGGAACAGTTCCCCATGCCGCTCAAAACGGAATACTTCCCCGAAAACGGGAACAGCTCCCTGCCCTGCTCTGAAAACGGAACAGCTCCCCTGCCCTGCTCCAATAACGGGAACACTTCCCTATTTCGCAGAAGACAATATGTAAAAAACGGAACACTTCCCCTAATAACGGAACAGCCCCCTGTTTTTGCAGCGAAAAGCGGAACAGATCCCCTATGCCCTCACGTGCTTTCATTCTTCTCTGAGTCCACCAACTTTTGGTCTTTTGCGTCGCAACGATCATGTCCTCCACGACCTCACCGGAGATCCAGAGATCCCATACGGCATCGATGATGGGTTTGCGTCCACGTCCGCGAGCGCTCGTGTCATAGCGGATTTCCTCGTCATAGCCGTGTTTTTCTTTGTCGCGGACCGCGGTAAGAATCCGCATCTAAGCATGTCCGCCCAAGCTTGGCGGCACTCGCGCACGTTGTTGCGCAAATTCACGTAGCGGGTCATGGTGCTGTTTTCGAGGATGAATTTCAGCGAGATGTTGTAGGGCTTGGCACTTGAAAAACCAAAAAGCCTTTCTCCACGGTCGTGTAGTAATGGGACATGCGCTGGTAAGTCCAGCGAGCCAGAGGATGCTTCAACTGCATCAGGCGGCCGTAGTGGATTTGACGATAGCCTTTCTTGCGGAGCGCGCCGATGAAAAGCGGATGAAAGGTAATGACCGCAAGCGAGCGTTCGCTATCGGTCTCATTGATGCCGTAACCGTATCCCAGAAGACCGACCTCGGGGCTGATGCGAACGCTGCCCTGCTTTATCTCGATGCGGCATTCCGACAGGATTTGGAGAGCTTCGTGAATTTCTTCGAGCTTCCAGCCGTGCCCGGCTTCGATGCACCTAGCGCGGATTCGGCTAAGCGAGCATCGCAACTCAACCTTGGTTTGATTGGCCGCCTTGATTTGGTGCAGGATGTCAGGGCTGTCGATGGCCATTTTGGTTACGACTTCGCGAACGATACCTTCACGTTGCCGGGAACGCCTGCCGCACCACGTCGCCTTTGCGGACGATATTCGTGGGCTTCATAATCAAGGTGAACTGCTCGTTGCCGTAGGTGAAGATCTTCCGGTAGGGTTTGCTTGTGTCCGCGTGCCCGGCATCAAAAGTATGGCCGGCAACGAACTGTAAAATTCAAGGGTATTGGTGTAGTTGTTGCCGGTGACCGCTGCGATTTCGCGAAAGAAATCGAGCTGGTCTTTATCGGGGCGGATGCTTGGCACCAATTTGCTCATGCTCATTTGAACGTGAAAACGTAAGTTCGAGGGAATACCTGCCACCCGGCATCGCGGGCCTCCTTCTTGGTGGCAAACGCCTTGGCGTGGGCCAAGTCTTGAGGCTGCAACAAACGGCGCCGGTGGCCGGCGATAACGGGGACAAGGGGGATTCCAGACCATTCGCCGGCGCAATGGCATACCATGCACCTCCGATTTTACCCAACGCATACCAGAATAGCTTCGGCTCCGGCCGCGGCGGGTTGCCCGCCATATCGAGGATTTGCCCGATGGTCAGAGATTCGACCGTCACACCAGCGGCCTCGGCAAATGCCGTCAAAGCGGCGCCAAAGGGTGCGGCGGCCTCGGCACGTAGAGGCATGGCCCTTTGCAGATCGGACGCTATCAAAGCGCCTTTTTCTGCAAGGGCTGGATTGTCGGGGCGAGGGAATACATGGGTTCAAATCTCAAACATGGATGAGGCATGCTCCGTGAGACCGTCGAATGTGTTGATGTAGGTCGGGTGCCGCTTTCGAAATGCAAGGCGTCCAGCCCATCGGCAAGGGAACGCTCCCTACCCTATCGAGGAGGCCTCGTGCATCGACCGTTTCCATCCGGCACCCTCCGGGTCCGTGTGGCAGGCCGTCAAAGTCGCAAAACGTCACGCTTGCCGCCGACGTTGGCGACGGCGAGCACGATGAAGACGCGTGTTGCGGCCGGGCCGTCATGGTGGCGTGCGATTTCGATTGGAAGGCGACGCCGGCGGCGTCGCGGGCATGATCGAGGGCGATGTCGTAAAGGGTGGTCATAGTATGGTGCCGCGTCGGCCGGGGACTTGGTTGCATCGTAGGCCTGCAAGTAGGAGGCATCGAGCGCGGTGCGTTGCAAGGCGGCGCAGCCGGCTGCGCTCCCGACATATCTGCGCCGGTTTTTGAGTAGGAAATCGCGGATTTCGGTGATGCGAGGCTGCAAATCCGTCGAAAGGTTGACGGTGCGACGGTCGTTCTTGTCCGCGGTGTCGCTGTTGCGGTCGTAGTGATCCGGAAGGCTTCGTCCAAGGGCGTGATTTTCAGCGCTGCTCGCACTGCCTCGGAAAGAGTCGGACGCCGACCGTTATTATTGAGGAAAACGAAGACCGCCTGAATGCGTGCGGCGTCGGCGGGGCGACGCACATGGACAAGAGCGGATATTGCCGGCGCTGGGTGCTATGCAAGGGAGCCTGTGTCCGGTTGATCGCGAGCGCACGGATGGCGGCGCTCGGCCTTGCCGCGTCGGGCGTCTTGGGCGATGGCGCCGGCGCGGCCGTGGGCTTGGCGAGCGCGCGGCTCAAGGCGGCGAATGCTGCCGGTTTCTTGGGAGCGGTGTCTTTTTAGCCATGATGCGAAGTGTAGGGATTATTCATAAAATCACAAGATATGAATTTATGAATGTGATTGCAACGCCTGATATATTGCCGTGGCGACATCCGCCGTCTCTTTCTGGATGCGCTCGATGGTTTCCCGGTCGCGCACTTCCCGCGCCGCCACATGCCAGCCCCGTAAACCAAGTGACGGTAAACCTCGCTCTTGGACATGAACGGCTGAATCAAAGGGACGGTATCGAGGCCGACCGCATGCAATGCCTCTTCGACCAGCCTGTCCGGCGGCGGCGTCCGTCGAACTGGTTGATGAGGATGCGCACGGGCACGTCAGGCCGGCGCGCGCGCAGTTTCGTCAATGTCTCCGCTGCGGGCTGCAAATCGAGCGTGCCGGTGCCGGTAACCAGAACGAACAGCGAGCATCGGTCGAACTCATCAAGGAAAAGCGGCTCGTTGAGGTGCGGAGGACTGTCGGCGAGGATGATGTCGTATGAGTCATCCGTGCCCTCCAACGCGGTCACCACGTTCATGCCGGCGAACGCCGACTGGTGCATGGCATTGGCGAGGCTGTTTTGGGAATCGCAGTCGCGGAAGCCGACGCGCAAGCCGGCCATGGCATAAGCCATGGCCGTGGCGATGCAGCTCGTGGTTTTGCCAACCCCGCCCTTTTGGCTCCAAAGAGGACAATGGGCGTCGCGGCCGTGCTAGGCATTCCTATTTTCATAAATTAATAATTTAGGAAATTATGAAACGTGTCGGCAAGGATGTCACGCCGGAATTACGTCGAGCGCACGCTGAGCATTTTCTCGGCATAGGCGGCGGCCCATGCCGTAACGCGCTCGAGTTGCTGGGCGGCATCCCTGCCCTCTTGTCCGGCATGAAGCTGTCAGGCACGGCCGGCGCGTGGGACGCATAGAAGTCGAACATAGTCGCCCCTTTGTTTTGTTGCCCGGCGCGCCGGAAAAAGCGGCAGGTTGAGGCCGCGCACTGGCGCGGCCGGCTTGACGTTTCGTTTCATGCTGTTGGCATCGTCTTTCATATATTCCTAATTTATGATTTTATGAATTACAGGTATATCAGGACAGGCAGCGCCGAACCTCCAAGGTCGCGGACGGAACGGTGTCGAGATAGCGTGGGCCGTCCGCGGCCTGCTCGTAGAGATCGGCCACGCTGGCGTTGAGCTTAGCGACAAAGACGCGCGTGCCTTTCAGCCAAGTGCCGCGGGCGCACTTGAAATCAGTCTTGAGCACACCGCGCCAGAACGGGCGCTGGGCGGGCGGACGGTGGCTGGGCAAAGGATGACAGTCTTTCATATATTCCTAATCTATGATTTTATGAATTACGGGTTGCGAACCGGTTCCTAACCCTGCCATGGACGACCGAAGCCTGGCGCGCTCCTTGGGATTGTGAGGGGAATCCTAATTTTAAATTCATAATTTAAGAATATATGAAGTTAGGACAAGCAAAAAATCTGCCATCCCGAAACTTTTGCATCCGACTCGGCGGAGCGAGCATGACGGCGCGCAGCGCGCCGAAGGGCGGCCCGTAGGCCGCGGCACGCACAGCGGAGGGTTCCTCTCCCGGGAGAGGGGAAGGGGCGTGGGGATGGATTGGGAGCTGGAAGATGTGCCGGCGCTGCCGGTTCAAGGAAGGCGTGGATGACGCCGGCGCCGTTCCGACCGGGCCCGCACGGGCCCGGTCGGGGATTTCAAGCTTTGCGCCAAAGGCAGGGGATGCTGGCGGAGGAAGCGCGGCTGCGCTTAATCCTAAATTCATATATTCATAAATTATGAACCATGACGGCCGCAGCTCGCGGCCGTAGAGATCCGGCTTGAGTGGCGGATATGGGCGGTGGACGTGCGAATACCTGACGGGAGCGAAAAAAGCGGTTCTCGCCTCCCACGAGGCGAGCTTTTTAGGCCGTGAGGCCGGTTCGCGCCGCCGGTCGGACAAAGAGACAATTACCGGGGACGGAGCCAAAAGCGCAACGCGCGCCACGGCCCGGGTTCAAGGGTCGGGCCATAGACCCCTTGGCCGTGGAGCAAGGCTTGCCCGGCACGGATGTGCCGGGCAAGCCAAGGGCATACCCTAGCTGAAATCAAACATCTGCTGGCCCAGCGCCGTCTTGATGGCGGCAGTTTCCTCGGGAGAGGGGGCTCGCCCGGCCGGATGGCATTGACGCTGCGGCTGCGACTACATCCTCCGAGGCGTGGATGCGAAGCAGAAACGGCGCGATCAATGGATGTTTCGCCAAGACGCCTCAAACTTGAGGTTGAGGGAGTTTCCGTGAATCACGTGGGTGGGGATGCCCCATAGGGTGGTGTTGATGAAACACATGTCACAGGCCATGCGATTGATGTCGATGGCGGTGACTCGCAACCTGCGAATGTTTGCGGGGCCATATTGCTCGGCCAGCGCGAGGATCATCGCGCCTGATCCGCACGCGGGCTCGCAGATCGTAACCGGCCCGGATTCGGGCAGGCTGTCGCCGTCCGCCAGCATTCTGCCAATCAGCCGGCAGATTTCTTGAGGCGTGTGAAATTCCCCATGGCACTGCTGCCCGCCTTTTGAAATAATCATATCCATGTAGTAGGTCCCGAGCAAGTCGGTGAAAGGCTCCTTCTCCATTTGGAGGATGAGGGCGCCCATCGCCGCCAAAGGTTTCGAGGTTTTCCTTTTTCCAGTATTTGGCCTCCTCGAGGTATTCTTCCTCGCGCGTCTGGCAGGCTAGCGCGCAAGCCGTCAGCTTGAGGAAGGCCGAGAAGACCTTATGGAGGTCATGTGTGCGGGCGAGTGTGCCGGGATGGATTCAAAGGTGTCAATCTTTGACATGTCGGATGCACCTGCGGCCGTTTCAGGCTCGAAACTGTTTCGGATGTCCCGAACGTCCGCTGGTTCATCGGCTGCAACCGGCGGCGAGTCGTGGAGGCGCGCTGAGGAGCGGTGCCGGCTTGGGGCACCGACGAAGGGGAAGCGCCGCAACGCAAAGGTGGAGCCGCGCAGCGACTACCTTGACCGCCGCCGCACAATGGGAGAACCAGGCGGAAGAAAAACGACCCCTGCTGGGGACGGGAAAGGCGGCCATATGCCGCTTTTGCATCAGGCTGGTTGTAACGGTCATAGTAATTCTTATTTTCATAAATTATGAAATTATGAATACATGAAGGCTGCTGCCGCCGTAGTGAACGACGCGGCGGGTGCAACGGCTCCCGAGTGGAGATGTTCGCCCGCAGTCCGCAAGCAGGTTTGGGCCGTCGCCGGTCGCGGCAGCGGGCTTGGAGCTTGCGGAAAGTCTGCTGCCGCGAATCCGGTGCGGTCCGTGGCCCGGCACGGTCCGCGCCGGTAGGCGACGGCCCTGCGCAGCGAGCTGCGGGCGAACATCGCAACGAACGGGAGAACTGCGGGTCGCCAAAGTGAACGAAGGCCATTGGGAATGGCGCGAAGCGCCGCTGGCTTGGCTTGGGAAACCTGCGCTGGCATGGCGGCGGCCTAGCGTGGGCAGGGCAGGAGGCCGCCCGGTTTCGGGCGGCCCACGGCGTCATGCCGGCAGCGGGGCAGCTTGCCATCCCTGACTTGCCGGCGCGTGCCGTGCAGGGCGAAATAGTGGCCTTCTCGTGCCATGAATATGGAGAAACCGCCTCGCCGTTGGCATTATGCGAATAGGGTTCTCCCAGCATGAACATATCTGCCTCAAGGTAGGCTGGGGAAGAATATTGAGCATTTCATGATACACCGACTCGGTGGTTTCACGCCAGACTTGGCGATTCGCCTCGAAGTCTGCATCGAGCGTTTTGACCAAGTCTGAATGGGAGAGAACACTGTTGTTGGACATGATGGAAGCGCCTGCGCCCTGAGCCGCCGCCCTCGTGATTGAGGGGTTGTTGCGAGCTGGGCGCGGACGTCCCCGCAAAGCAGGCAAAGTCAAGACGCCTGAAGCGTTGAGGAGCGGCGGACAAAGTCCGCCCCGACGAGGAAGCGGAAGGCGTCGTAAGGGCGCAGCCCTTTGACTGCCTGCTATGCTGGAGACGCCGCCGCCCGCTCCTGAAAAAGGACGGCGTTTTTCGCGGGTTGCGGCGGATGCCGCGCATATTCATAATTTCATGTATTCATAATTTGAAATCATGAATACATCATGCGCAACCATTGCGCGCGGGTGGGGTGGGGCCTTCCGACTGGAAAGGGAGACGGCCGGCTAGCCGGCTCCCGGGCGAATGCCTTTACAGCAGCAGCATTTGCTGGGGTGGCAGAGTGTCTTCGGAGTCATCTTCAATGGCGGCGCCCATGCCGTCATCGCCATCCTGATATTCATCGTCCTTCTTGTCCGGTCTTCGTCCTCGAAGGCGGAGTCCAAGCCAAGTCAAATTCTGTTTCTAGTGGCAAGGGCTGGATGACGGGTTCCCCTTCCGTCCGCGGTGGCAGGCACAGGTAAGTGTGGAATCCATGGGGCAAAATTGGTGCGGGAAATCTTTTTCAGCCGGGACAATTCCTGCATGAATTTCTCGAGGGCGGCGATTGTCCTTTGGATCGGAATGATCTTTTTTGAGAATATCGTGACCGGGAACCGGGTGGTGAAATCCTTGCAATCGGGGAGCTCGGATGCCGGGCCGGTGAGAAGCCTTTGAAAGAGGCGGTGTGAGTATTGCCACAGTGTCCGACGGTCATCATCTGGTGCGAACAAACCACAACTGAGGGCATATTCAGCGTCCGACGATAATGTGACATATCTACTCCAGGCATCTCCATTGTCTTTTAGACGCAGTGCCTTCTGGCACCGCCGGATGGCATATTTGCGGTTTTGTCGAACTCGACTGCCCGCCCTCAAGCATGGAGGATAGTTGATTCTTCAAATCATTACCACCGAATCCAGCGCATGAGAAATAACCCGTGGGGCTGATCGGGCAGTAACCGCGCTTGGTGGCGTGCAAACCTTGTTCTATAAATGAGCATGAAACCTCATGGATGTAACGGATGGCCACACCTCTGCATTCAAAGATGATTTCAACTGGTGACTTCATAATATGGAATGTCAGCGGGGAATCCGTGCCCCGGAACCATTCCGGGCTGTCGCGTATCCGCGCTGAACGCCAGTGAAGCCGGCGGCGAGTCGTGGAGGCGCGCTGAGGAGCGGTGCCGGCATCGCCGGCACCGACGAAGGAAGCGCCGGAACGCAAAGGTGGAGCCGCGAAGCGACTTGACCGCCGCCGCACAATGGGAGAACCGGCGCGAGGTAATTAGGTATTAAAACCGTCGCCGATCAGGCGATTGTGGAGGTCTATGATCTCCTCGATGCGCTTGGTATATTTGCCCTGTTCCCGGCTTCGAGCGTCTTCAATTTTATGCCAAGCTCGACAGCGGCCTGCTCGCGCGTGAGACCCATGTCTGCGCGCCGCGCAGCCGGTCGGGGAATGGCATCTTAGTTTTTCGCGTTTGCATGCTTCGCCTTCATTTCACGTTGCAAGTTGGCAACCAGATTCTCGGCGACCTTCACATCGACCTCGGCGGCGATGCGCGCATCGCGGGCCTTCGACAGCTCCGATTCCCTGAGCAACAGGTTGAATTTGGCCTCCTGCAAACGGCGTTCCGCATCTTGCAGGAGCCTCGTGAGATTTTCGCTTTCCATGGGTTTCCCGCTCGTGGTGAGTGTCAACTCTGGGCCTCCAGCAGCCAGTCGTAGCCGTCTTCATAGGGGCGGTGCTTGCGCTCGGCCGCTGCGCCCAAGACGATTTCCATGTCCTCGGTCGAGATACTGATGGTGCGGAGCACGGTGCAAAGGTCTTTGCGCAGTTTCCAGTCGAGGGCCATGAGGTCGGACAAGTCGGCCTCGCCGCCGTCGCACAAGGCCCATAAAATCGCCCTGATTTTGAACGCCTGCCCGCTGTATTCGCAGACAACGGCGTCAGCGATTCGCGCCAAGGCCTCGATGCCGCCGTCTTCATCGGAAGTCGTTCCCGCGTCCCAAAGCTCGCCGGTGGCGTCTTCTGGCTGAGGTTCGCAAAACCAATCGAAAGCCGCCTCGCCGGCGACGGCCTTGATTTCCTCGCGAATCCGCCGGTCGGGAAATCCCTCATGGCCGAGAGCCAGGGCGACCGCCGCGAAGTCGTCCCGGTTGTCCGCGGTCAAATAGTCGAAGTGGCGAAACGGGCTTGTGCCGCAACCGCGATACAGGTTGCAGAGAAGCGGCCGCAAGAGCCGCGCTCGCCCGCGTCCGCCGGCGCGCCGGCGAAGCATTTCGCGAGGCGTTGCAACGCCGGGGCCCCGGCTTCGACCGCGGCCTTGGACTCGGCGTTGATCGCGCGCACCTGCGCGGCAAAATCGTCCATGGCTTTCTGACGTTCCGCCTCGGAAAGTTGGCGGGAAAATGTTGTATTCATTGGATGTAATTGATGATTGGATACGTTTTGAGGATTGGAGACATTCAGGGTTTCTTGAGCTGTATCGCCTGCCGGATCTCGGCTAGTTTCAGGCGCGTCTCGGCGACGTGGTCGCGCATGGCATCGCGCCGGCGCCGGGCGGCCTCGCATTCGTCGGACAAAGTGCCGGCCCTTTTCTCGGCTGCGGCCCGCGGTCCGCCATGTCCATCCATTTCTTGAACTGGACGGACATGGAGACGGAGCCGCAAGCTCGGCGACAATCAGGCAAGATTCGCGTTCGCCGGCGCACCCTGTCGAAGGCCTTTTCGATGGTGGAAAACGCGTTTGGGTTTGTGATCGCCTTGGCTAATTCGTCGGCGGCCTGCTGCTTTTCCGCATTGAGGCCGACTTGCCGGTAACGTGCCGTTTTGATGTCAACCTCGCAGTTGCTTATCTCTTTTTGAACTTGGCGAGAATGCTTTCAAATTGCAGCATCTCGAATTTCGCTTGAGCCAACGCCTTTTCGCCTGCCTCAAGCTGCGCATCGCGCTCACTGAGCGCGCGCGCGACGTTAAACGACTGTTCGGCGTCTGCCAATGTGGTGGTGGACATGGCGATTCCTCCTATTCGTTGAGCCAAGCGACGCCAGCGTCGCCGGCCATGTCGTAGAAGGCCTCAATGATGAACTCCGGCTCGAAATCCCGCGACCGAAACCGCGCAGCATGGTGCAGAAGAACCGGCGTAGTTTCCAGTCGGTGCCGGCGATCTGGATGCCGGGGCGCACTCGCGTTCCTCCAGAATATCGCGCAAAAGCTTACGGATGGCGAAGGGCTGGCGCTGTATTGGCAGGCGATTGCACGCGCGAGCAAGCGCATGGCCTCGCGTGCGGCCGTGCCGGCGTTGTCGGCCTCGATGCCGTCGTCTTCGCTCACGGCGATATTGCCGATGGGGGCGGGCTCGGTGAAGAACCAGGCGCGCCGGCGTCGCCGGCGGCCTCGAAAGCCTTCAAAATGTCCTTGTCGGAAAAGCCGGGTCCATTGAAGGCCAGCAGCACGTCCGCGAAATCGCGCTGCCGGGCCAAGGCAGCAGCGGAAGGCAGGCGAGCTCCACCTTGGTGAATCCGCCGTTGTATAGACTCAGGAAAAGCTGCCTTGCCAGTTGAGCCTGGGCATCGGTGCGGCCGACAAGTTCGGTCGCTAGGCGGACGAGGGCCGGTTTGGCTATCTCGACCGCGGCCTTGGCTTCGCGATCAATGGTTTTGAGTTGGGAAAAAGTCCTTGAGGCCGGCGATTTCCGCGGGCGAGCGTTCTTTGGAAGAGGTCATGGGAGGTGTAATTGATGGTTGGATACGTATTGGAGATTGGAGGCATTCAGGGGTTTCGGGCGCGCCGGTGTCGGCGAAAACCATGTTTCTCCACCCTCGATGCCGACAAATGCCTCGCGGATGTCGGTGTCGTGAAGCTGTCGGCCTGCCGGCCGATGGTGGCATCAATAACAACCATTAGGTGCGCGGTGATTTCATCATCGACAAAGCCAAGGCGCCGAAGGGGCCAGTTGCGAACTGTTATGGATGGACCGGAGAATGGAGCGCACGACGGCCGCGGTGCTGGCTTCTCTGTGCTTCATGCACCAGTTTGCGAGCCAGCGGATGGACGCGCGCGCGCCGTCTCCGTTGGGTTCCGCCGCGCTGGATTCCGCCCTTTCACCACGGACTCGACGGCCTCGGCGATGCGGCGGTTGTGGGTCCAGAGCTGATCGCGCTGGCCGTCCTCCTCGATGATGTCACGCGAGGTTCCCGGAAACGCGAAGATCGAGAGCAAGAGCGTTTCGAGGGCGCGCTGGTTTTCCAAGTCAAGTCCCAAAAATCGGTGGCGCCGGTGCCGATCCAGAAAAGGGCCATCTGGCCTTTTCGCTTTTGTTGAGCTGCGCGACGGCAGCGGTGATGTCGGTTTCAGTAATGATCTTAGGCATAAGTTTTAAGTTGAAGGGTAGGGAGGGAGGGCGGCGGTCAACGCCGCCCTCTGTGGTGGTCTGGTTTTAAAAGAGGGGACGGTCGCTCCGTCCCCTCGGTTGGTTAGTTGTTGGAAAATTCCTCGGTGAGAGCCCAGAGGCTTTTGTTGATGCGGACGGTCTCCGTGATACCGCTCACGGCACGAATGGAGGCGCGCTGGAAAGCGGCGGTCCGGTAGCAGAGGCCGCCGCGCAGGAGATTTTCCTGTGCGACATTGAAGGTTCTCCAAAGATTCTCGCCGGCGTCTTCGCCCCGTCGTCCGAGAAGGATTTTCACGGGGTCCAGGACGGGCTTTTTGCCGGCCAGCGAATGTCGATCGCGCGGCGGGCAAACTCGCGCTGCTCGGTCTCGGAGAGTTTGCGGGCCCGCCATTGCTCGATGGCCTCGAAAAGCGCGGGAGCTTTGGCGGTGATCTGGATGACGGCATCATCAAGCTCGCCCGTGCCCACCCCGAAATGCTTGAAGCGGAGGCCGGCGACGGAGCCGTCGGAGACGATCAGGCCGTTGGCGCAGGCGAAGCGCAACAAGCCGGCCTCAAGGCGGGCGGCGCGGGATTTGTCGTGGGAGTTGATGTAGGCGATTTCGGGGCGGACCTCGACATGGGGGCGGTCGCGCAGATCGGAGAGCTGGGCGAAGCGAATCATGTGGGATTGGAAGCCCTTTTGGATTCGTCCCTGACGTCGGACTGGGAGGCCGCGACCGGAACCCAGCCATGCTCTTCCAAGCGGGAAATGACGGCGGTGGTGGGCAGGAAGCTGTAACGCTCGGAGGTGGACGCGGGGCGCCTCCGCGAAGGCGGAAGGAACGACGCGGCGGAGCGCGTCGTGAGAAAGCACGTTGTCAAGCGCGCTGGATTGTGTGAAGTAGGAGTGTCGGAACATAGCTGATATTGGTTGATGGTTATGGTTTCGATAAGGAGGGGCCGCCGTAACCGGTCCCTCCAACACCAAGACACTACTAGTTTCCTAGTAGTGAATGCAAGCGTTTTTGAAAAAATGAAGTTTTTTTCGCGCCATTTAGTATCCATAATATGGATACTTGCTGAATGCTCGGCGGAGCGAGCATGACGGCGCAAAGCGCCCGAAGGGCGGCCCGGAGGCCGCGGCACGCACAGCGGAGGGTTCTCTCCCGGGAGAGGGGAAGGGGCGTGGGGATGGATTGGGAGTTGGGAGGATGCCGGCGCTGCCGGTTCAAGGAAGGCGTGGATGACGCCGGCGCGTTCGCCGGGCCCGTGCGAGCCCGGCCGGGGATTTTTCAAGCTTTGCGCCAAAGGCAGGGAAGCCTGCCGGGGAAGCGCGGCTGCGCCTAATCCTAAATTCCTAGATTCATAATTTATGAATCATGACGGCCGTTGTTTGCGTCCGTGGAGATCCGGCCGGCTACGGCCGTGGAAGAAGTAGCATTGGGTATGCGAGAAAGGGAGGTCGAGACGCTTGGGCTCGACCGCGGGAAAGGCCTTTCCCGGCCGTAGGGCATTGGAAAACAAGATACAGGGGAAATAGTCGTGGCGCCGGCGAAGGACGGACTCAGGACTCGTCGGGCAGCCAGTAACGTTCGGCGAAGTCGTCGCGGTCGAGGCTAGATCGAATTTTGATAACACGGTGCGTTGGAATGAGCGGATTTCTGATGGACTCAATTTGCGAAAGTCCATTGATGAAGTTGGCTTCTCGGTTGGTGAGTGTGGCGGCGGAGACTCCTCCGGTGGTGGATTGGATGATGTCGTCGGCATGAGGGAAGCGTCGAAGGATGGAAGAGATGGTGAAGGAATCGGGGCGCAGCTTGGTGGCGAAGATTTGAGCGGCAAAGGTGGAGGCGGCGGCGACTTTACCGCCGTGGGACTCGATGAAGCCGCGCAGGTTGGCGATGGTGGAGCCGAAAGAGACGATGTCGTCCACGATAAGGTATGAGCCTTTGGGGCATTTGCCCTCGAAGAGGGCTGGTTTACGATGCGAGAAACGGCATTGGCGTCCGATTGGTGGACGATATTGGACTGGAAAACGGTGGTAACAACCTTGGCCCCTGAGAAGGTGGAGATGGCGTCAGCCATGCCCAATGGGAGGGCATTCCAGACGGAATCCTGTCTAATTTGATGACAGGAACGACGAAATCGGTGCGCCATTTGAATCTGGTGGGATTAACCAAGGCATGTGACGGCGCGAGCTGCGTTGAAATCGCCGGCTTTGGCGTCGGCATAAGCCGGATGCGCTTTGAGGGAGGCAATCGAGGTATGAGGCAGGACGTCCGGGAAATCGGACCAAGGTGTCCTCAAATCAGGCATACCGTCCCTCCCTTGTCACCGAATCGAAGCGGGTATTCATGAAAAGTGCGGCCCATGGAGGCAATCCGACAGGCGGACTTGACTTTAGAAAAAATAGAAAAAATTTAAGTGGCGCGACCCGACCGCGACCGCGACCCGCGACCCGCGACCCGCGCGACCCGCGACCCCGGACCCGCGACCCGCGACCCCGGACCCGCGACCCGCGACCGCGACGCGACCCGCGACCCGACCCGCGACCGCGACCCGCGACCGACCGACCCGCGACCCGCGACCTCGACCCGCGACCCGACCGACCCCGCGACGGGGATAAAGGAATCGATTGGGGTAATTATTGGCATGATAGTGTTTTACATTTATAATGGATTTTTTAAATGCAATAGTTTTTGGCCCATATAGAAACTCCCTGCCCATAGCTAAGATAGATAGCACAGGACAGGGAGTGAAGATAACGGATATCGGTAAAAGAACCGTTATACGGCTACCTTTGGTCCAGACTGAACTTGTTGCAACGCCTGTCGCTCGATGGCGGAACGAATCATGTTGATTCGGGCGCCGGCTTGCTTTTCTGCGGGGAGCGTGGCAACCCTTTCGGCGATCTGGGTCGCGATTTCGGACGTTTTGAGCCAAGCCTCAAGCTTTACGCTTGAAGCTTGGCGGAAGCGTTCCTTCTGCTCGGCCTGCTCGATCTTGCGGAGAATCGCCATATTCTCGACGCGTTCGCGCGGAAGCTGTCTCAAGTATTCGACAAACTTGGGATTCTGTGCGCGGAACGCATTGATTTTGGTTTGAATCTCCTCGTTGATGACCGGTTCATTCTGGGAAGCGGCAGGAGCCGCGAGTTTTGGCTGAGTTTTGTGCCATAGGATATTTATCCTTTCTAAAACCGTCCATTGGTGCGGGCTGGACGGCCTGCCAGTTGGCAATTAAGCCCGGTCGATAAGACTTCGACGTGAAATTTTATTCAGGTGGTTCAAGCGATTTGGAACCCATGGAATTGAGAACGCCAACAGCCAGAGCATGGCTGTCCACGGACTTGACCACGATCTGAACCAGTTGGTCGGTTGGAATGAGGTCAGCGCCAAGCTCGCTGGCGATGAGCTTTTGGGCGCTCTTTATGGCGACGAGGTCTTCCTCGGGAATATCGAATTGAGGCATGGTGGAGAGATTGAAGGTTACGATTTTTCAGCATCCGCTTCGGCCTTTTTGGAGGCGGGCTCAGTTGGAGTGCATGCACCTTATAAAACTCCTTTTCGGAGCCGGAGTCGTCCACGACCTTATCATAATCGAGTTCACCGACGACGGTGAACATGAGCCCCTTGATCGTGGCTTTTGCCAAGGCCAGGGTCTGGGGCCGAAATGGATGGTGACCGGATGGCCTTGGGGTCGTTTTTTTGCCCCGGTATTTGTATGGATGGCAAATACAGTGGCCCATTCATTGTCGTTTTGCCGGTGTGTTCGCGCAGATCGGTGGCTGCGGTGACTTGGAGCGACATCATATTGATGGCGTGAGCCCGTTTTTGGTTTCTCCGATGTGACTTCGTCTGGTTGTTTTTAGGCATTTTTGAAGACCGCACCGGCGTCATGCCGGCGCGGTAAGGGGTTAAACGCTGATTTTGGCAGCGGGAGCTTTGCGGCTTTGTTTTCGATTCCAAGGGACTGGGCGGCCTGCTGCAAAGGTGCCGAATACAGGGCGATCCTTCTTTCCGGTATTCTCCGTTCCCTTCGGACCAGGCCCATCTTCCAACCACGGAATTGGTATGGTTGTCTATCAGCTTGATGTCCGCGCAAAGCCGCTGGTCGGTATTGTCCAGACCGGAAACAGCCTGTGCGGGCGTTTCGTAAAGGAAATTCTGTCGATCTCGCTCGAGCTGGGGCCTATTGTGCGCACACTGTAACGAGGAGTTTTAGCAAGAAATGCCGCATGCCATTTGTTTACCTTGTCGAGCAATTCAGCCGGCGACTCGGCCGTGTGAAGCATCATAGGATTGCCAGTGCGTCCCCTATGCAAATGATGATCCGAGTAAGACTGATAAACGGGGTTGCCGTCCCATGTGTAACCAATGCCGTAACGAAGGCCCTTATTAATATCCGCTGCAACAAATCCAAAGCGTCTGGGATGCGAATTTCCGTCCAAATCCGTAACGGTATCCAAGCCGCGGGCCAAATGCGTCAAATCGACCTTATCCTTTTCCAACGCCTCCTTGTATGCTGATTCGAGCCGTGGCGATATCGGCGTCGCGGGCATTTGATAATTTCTCGTGCAGTTTCATGGCTGGGTCGTCTTGAAATCAGAGGTTGAGAAGAAAAATGTGGCGAAAATGGTGCACTGGGCGAACTCGCGGCTGCCGGAGTAACCGCCTCGCGTGGCGAGTGAAACGGTCTGGACATTGATGCAACGGTTGCTCTCCGATGCGCGAAGGACGTTGAGGATTTCATCCCAGTGCTGGCTGGTGGCGTTGGGCCGCTGGATGGCGAAACGGCGCGCGCACCTCCCTCGCATCCGCGGGGCTGAGTTCCTGGGCAATCCAGCCATCGGGAAGGTTGTTCTTTCCAGACGGCGAAGGCTGAGTCAGTCCAGAGCTGCCGTTTCAGATCGGAAACGCGCTGCTCGATGCTGCGCAGATTGTCGCTGTTGTATCTGGACAACTCCTGCTGCTCTCGTTGGAGCTGCGAAATTTTCGCGCTGTTGACCGCCCGGCTTGGCGGATAGACGATGCGGACCGCGTTGATGGCGATGACGGCGAAGATCGCGACGGAAAGAAAAACGATGGCGGATTTCTTGGGTGCGGCATTCATGTATTTAATTATTGAATACCCTGTGATGGTGAACTCGACGGGGCGCTGGTCGCCGCCCGCCACCTGCTTTGGGGGCCGGCTTGTCGCCGGCGTTGATGGTCCAGGAGGCGTTTTGTCCGAGCTGGCTGATGAACGCATCGAGCGGACTTGGCTTTACGGCTGCCCTCGGTGCAGCGTGCCGGCGATACTCCACGACTGTTCGTTGAGCGTCATTGAACGAATGGTAATTTGCTGGGGCCGGGCCCGCCAACCGCCTCGATGAACTTGGTTTTCACCTGAGAGGCGATTGTGCAATCGTCCAGAAACGCCTGCTGTCTGTCGAATTGAGCCTTGTTTGCGCTGTAACGCTCATTGTCCTTCGCAAGCTGGGCTTCCTGAGCCTCCTGAACGCGGCGGCTGGTGCGCGGTATGCAGAGCGCCTCAACCGAACCCTTGAAAAGAGCGACGCCCGCGACAACGAGACCGACGGCGAAGATGGCGGTATTGATGGTAAGGCTTGGCGGCGGCGGAAGCAGGTTGAGCAAATCTCGTGGAGTGAGGCGCAAGCCGAGTGTGATGAACTCTGCGACATTGTAATACTTGGCCGGTTTTCTTGGAAGCATCGCCTCGTCCATCGGTTGCGACGATGCGTTGACGGCAATGAACACCGGGTCGGCTTTGCCAGCGAACGCGGCAAAGCCCGTGTCAAGGTCATGCGTCAGACGCTCCCGGCGTTTTCGCCTCTAAAAATGCCGTGTGGCGGTCGCCTTCTGGCGTGGACCGCAATCGCCGCGCCTTCGTCGCTGTGGAACAGGGCGATAAGAGGTTTGGCCGGCACGGCTTCGGGCGCGAGATCAATCAATGAGGTCAGGGAAACGCCGCATCCAGTGTTATGCCTCGATCTTGGAGGATGGAGCGCAGTCGTTGCAGGCGTGGTTGTTGCTCGATATAGAGCACCGTGGCCGCACCGCTTCCAGTCGTGCGCGGCTTGTGCGCCGACCAGGCTGTTGCCGGATTTTGATCGCGTCGAATTTCGGCCCAGCACCTTTGCATAAGCTGCCGGTCGCCGGTTTTCGGACAGGGCGTGGCGACGACTTCAAGCGTGCTGGTGGCATAAAAGAGCCGAATTGCCTTGGGGGTCGGCGAGAGCCCTTCGAGGAAACCGCAGAATGCAAAATGCTGTCCCCGTCCGTCGGAAGGACGGTTGACACCGGATGATTGATGTTGACGGCGGCGACAACGGTGTTGTCCCACCAAAGGACGGGGATTGAGGCCATTTCAGAAGTGGGTTATATAGATATACAGGTTGCTCAGTCCGGTATTCTCATCCGGAGCGGTATAGGTGACGGGGCCGAAAATTTTGCCGCAGTGGTGGTGGCATCGGCGGTGTTTTCGTATTCGTTGGCGATGTCGGCACAGCGGTCGGTCGGCACGCCTGGCACATAAAGATATACAATACGCGCCTTCACCGGCATGGTGGTCGAGGTGAGCTTGAAAAAGTGCCGTCCGGCGCGGTCGGTTGTAGCCGCCGCGACGACACATTCGACATGGGCATTGCGCCCGTGGTCGGCTGTCGGCGCGGTGTCGGCGGTGGACGTGCGTAGCGATTGTTTTTACGTCCCATATCATATCAACCGCCGTGGCGGCCGGTTTTCGTTAAAGCCGAGTTTAAGGTTGAGCGGTTTGGACAGGAAGCCCTCCGCCAGCATCGCGGAATCCAGTGTGCAAGCCTTGGACAGGATGGCTGCATCGGCTCCGCTCAAGGCGGAATTGCCGCTGAGGCTGAACGCGGAGGCGGAAGTCGATTCGGTGATCGGCGGGATACGCATCCCGCCGGGCTTAGTGCGAAAATGCACGACAGCGGTCTCGACGTTGTGAACCGCGCCCAAAACGCCGGTGATTTCACTGCGTTTCATGGCATACTGGTATCCGGGAATGAGGCCGCGAGGCCGAGGATGATGGCGACGACAATAAGGACCTCGATAAGAGTGAAGGCCTTTCGTCCGCGATTTAGTTTACGGTGGATGCTTGTTGTTTTGTTCATGGTGATGCGGGGAAAATCATTCGACGGGTCTTCCTTTGCCACCGGGCCAGAACCTCGGCTATCGAGGTGATGCCTTCCTTCGCTTTTGCGAGCCCGTCGTCATACATCGTCGGGTAACGCTTGGCCGGGTCATGCGAGTCTGCCGGCAGGCAGCGAAGATGGCGGCGCAATTCGCCGATGGGAACTTTCTTCAAAATCAGCTCTGCGGTGCTGTCGTCGGTAAGGGGGAAAATTTCGAGAATGGCGGTCCGGCCCTTGTAGCCGGTGTTCTTGCAGTGTTCGCAGCCGGCCGGGACCATATAATCGCCCTCGCCAAATTCCTCGCGGAAGTAGGCGAGCAATTCCGGTTTGGGCGGCTGCTTGCAGGTGCAGAGCTTCTGAACCGGCGTATGGCGCAGACCGCCTTGACCGCCGAGGTGATAAGGAACGGCTCAATGCCGAGATCTATCAGGCGCGCAACGGCGCTGGAAGCGTCGTTGGTGTGCATCGTCGAGAAGACAACGTGGCCGGTCGAGGCCGCTTGTATCGACGTGCGCGCGGTCTCCAAGTCGCGTGTTTCGCCGATGAGGATGACGTCGGGTCGTGACGGAGAGCCGCGCGCATCATCAGCGGAAACGTGCGCCCGACCGCCTGTCAATCGAGCACTGCGTGTATTGGTAAATTTGATACTCAACGGGGTCCTCCAGCGTAATCACGACGACGTCGCTCAAGTCCTGGGTTGCGAGCAAGGCATATTGCAGCGTGGTCTTGCCGGAGCCGGTCGGCCCGGTCACGTAAATGATACCGTTGGGCACGGTGATAATGCGCATGAACAACGCGATTTGCTCGGGAGACAGCCTGAGCTTTTCAGGGTGCCGAAATCGCGCGTTTCATCCTGGATGCGGATGTCCGCCGCCTCGCCCCGGATGGTGGGCAGGGTATTGACGCGCAGATTGAATGTGGTGGAACCGATGCTATGCCGCGCCTGCCCGTCCTGCGGCAGCTTGGTTTGCGCCAGATCGAGTTTCGCCAGATTCTTGATGGCCTGAATGAGCCCGATCTTCATGGCGTCATCATAATAGGCGCTGTGCACCATGCCGTTGTCGATACGGTAGCGGATATGGATGCCCTGCGGCTTCGGCTCAAAGTGAATGTCCGCGGCCCGGTGCGTGACGGCGTCGTTGAGGATTTCAGCCAGCAATTCCTTCGGATTGGTTGCCGGCAATGGGCTGTAAACCGCCTCAATGGCGGTGAGAATGTCGTTGCGCGTGCAACGACGATTGAAACCGACTTGCCGGAGAAATCCGCGCAGGCTTCCTGCACGTTGTATCGCTGGGGTCCGCAACGGCGATCACGACGGAAGAGGCGTCGGCCCGGACGGGAAACGCGACATAGTTGCGCGCCCGAATCAAAGGCAGCAATTTGCCGGTCTCCGGGGAACGGAACCAGGGCGATGTCGATTTTTGAGATTAAAATGCTGGCTATGAATTGCGCCGCGACTT
>NZ_CP109796.1:7742500-7820080 GCF_038725785.1 Termitidicoccus mucosus | reverse complement strand
GTCGTGGCGGGGCATCAGGGAAAAGGGGTGAAAAAATTTGTTTTGTAAGATGCTGATGTCCTGCATAATAGCATGCTGCTCGCTGGGCGCTGGCTGGAAGCTGAGGATGGGATGTGTGAAAGAACCTGAAGTCGCGGACTGGATGCAAATGAAGGGAGCAAATAACGGCAAAGAAAAACGGCGGGGCAAGAGCAACTTTCCCACAAGTTATTCACAGGCGAAATGGGGATAAGTTTTTTCGTTTTTTGGTTGCAAGGACACAGCGGGTTTTGTGGCGGATTTTTTCAGAGGGAAACGCGGGAAAAGGGCGCGGGGACTCCCGTTGGAGGGACGGCCTCCGGACCGTCCGGGTTTCGCTGAAGTCGTCGCAGGCACGCCGCAGAACGGACGGCACGGAGGCCGTCCCTCCAAAAGGATAACCCAATATCCCCAGAAAATCCGCATGCACACGCTCACCACATGTGCCGGAAGCCGAAGTTGAAGCCCCAGGGTTTGTCGTAGTAGTCGGCGCTCGCCAGCTCGTAGTCGATGTAAAGCTGCGTCCGGCGGCCGGGCATCCACATCAGGCCGCAGCCGCCTTCGATGCGGTCGCCCTTCAGCGTCGGATTGAAGCGGTCGCCGCCCACGATGACCTGCCCGTCGGTCGTCCACTGCGACGCGCCGTAAAGTTTCACGTAGGGCTGGAAAAACTCGCCGAAGCCGCTCGTGAAGCCGCGCCCGAACAGGAAGCCCACCCTGCCCTGCCCCGTCGTGCCCCAGCGCAGCTCGACCTCCATGCCGTTGCTCGCGCTGTATTCCTTGCCGGACAGCATGGTGAACGCGCCTTGGATTTGCGGCTCGAAGAACCAGCCTTTGCCAAAGTCGATCTTTTTGCCGGCCTCCAGCGAGCCGCCGATGGCGTAGGTGTTGTAGCGCGCCGAGATGAACTCGCGCGTGGTGGCCGTCGCGTTGAAACGGTTCTTGAATCCGTTGTATTTCAGGACGCCGTCGAGATACCAGCCGTTGCCGGTGACCACGGTGCCATAGACGCCGCCATACATGCTTTCGCTCCTGCCGTCGCCGGCGGAGTCGAAATCGCGCTCGGCCTGCCCGTAGCCCATGAAGCCGCCAATGTAAACCGCCGCGCCGGTGCCGTCGATGTTGCCCACGTTGCAGTCTAGCCCGACGTCGCCGCCGATCTGGCGCTCGGAAAACGCGACGCCGGTCGCCTTCGACTCCACGTCGAGGCGCTGGCCGTAGCCGCGCAGCCAGGTCTGCCAGCGGCCTTTTTCCGCGGGCAGGGCGCGCAGTTCGCCCATGCGTTTGTGCACGGTGTCGAGTTCGGCGAACCAGCTCAGCGGCATCGCGCCTGACATGCCGGTGATGATCCCGCCGGCGTTGCTGAGCGCGCCGCTGCCGCCGAGGCTCACTAAAACCTGCCCGTCGCCGTCGGCGACATTGAGCGTGTAGGCATACATGCCCGCGTCGATGTGGCCGCCTTCCAGCTCGAAGGTCGCGCCGCCGCCGGAGGGCGCGACGAGCAAATCGACCGGGGCGCCGAGCGCGGCGGGGGCCGCGCCGGTGTTGGTGACGACAAGCGTGTAGCCGCCGGACGGGGCGCTCGCGACGGCGAACTGGTCGCCGAGGCTGAGGCCGAGGTTGGTGTTGAGCGCGAGCACGCCGCCGCCGGAAAGCGAGCCGAGGGCGGCCCGCTTGAACGAGGTGGCGGAGGGCGCGAAGCCGAGCGTGCCGCCATTGGCCAGCTCGACCGCGCCGAGCGTGGTGTTGGTCGCGCCGAGCAACGCGCGCGCCGCGTCGATGCGCACGCTGGTGGACGCGCCGCCGAGGCCGCCCGCGGAGGATGCGGTGACGGACGCGCCGCCGGTGACACTGATGCGGGCGATGTCGCTCGCGCCGGAAAGCGTGAGCGCGCCGCCGGTGATTTCGAGCGAGCCCGCGCCGGTAAACCGGTTGGCAACCGTGCCCGCCGGGACATTCTCGAACACAAACGCCGCGCCGTCCGCAACCGTCACGGCTCCCGCGCCCGCGCCGGCCGCCTGGCGCGCGACGAGGCGGCCGGCGGCGACGCTGGTCGTATCCGCGGTGTTCGCACCGGCGATGACGAGCGCGCCCGAGCCGGTCTTGGTGAACGCGACGGAGGATGCGGCGTTTTTGTTGATCGCGGCCCAGGCGGTCGTGGCGCTGTCGGCGACAAACACCTCGCCCGCCGCGCGCAGTTCGAGGGCGCGGGCGGTGGTAAAGCCGCTGCCCGTGACCCGGAGCGAACCGCCGTTGAGCACGACCTCGCGGTGCGCAGTCGTATCGCCGAGTTGCGCATCGGCGGAGACTTCGAGCGCGCCGCTGTCGATGCGCGTGTAACCCATGTAGGTGTTGCTTCCGGAGAGCGCGGCCGTGCCGCCCGCGCCGGCGGCGATGACGACAAACACGCCCTGCTTCGTGGCGCTGCCGATGTCGAAGGCGGTTTCGCCCGCGCGCAGCGTGATGCGGTCGTTGCCGCCGATGACGCCGCCCTGCGAGCCGGTGAGGACGAGCCCCGACCAGTCGTGCGCGCTGGAGCCGGAGGTGTCGAAGGAGGTTTCGGAAAGATCGAGCCAGCCGCCCGCGAGCGCGACGACGTGCGTGCCGCTCGCGGCGGCGAGGCCGTCGATGCCGCGCAGCATCACATAACCCTCGCGAATCTCGGTCGCGGTGTGGCCGAGCGCGGCGGCGTTGGCATAAACGAGATCGCCCGCGCCGGTCTTGGCCAGCGTGCCGGAACCGGTGAGCGTGCCGGTGAGGAAAAGTTGCGCGGCTGTCGCGATGTCGGCGGTGACCACGCCGGGGGCGTCGGCCCCGATGACGGTCCGGCCGGCGAGCGTGCCGGAGCCGGCGATCACCGCGCCCGAATTGAGGCGCAGGTCGGCGACGGTGAGCGTGCCGGCGGCGGGTCCGCCGACTTCAACGCGCGCGCCGGACGCGGCGGTGACCGCACCGTCGGCAAACCCCGCGCCGCCGAAAGCCGCGCCGGAGGCGATGCTGACCGCGCCGCCGAGGCGCGCATTCGACGCAAGCGCGACGGTGCCGGACAGCACGTCGAATTTTCCGGCAAACCCGGAGCTGTCGGCCGTGAGCGTGAGCGCGTCGGCGCCGAGTTTCGCGAGAGTGGCGCCGGTGCCGCCGGAGGCGAGCGTGCCGCCGAGGACGAGCGAGTGTCCGTTGGTGTCGAGGGCGGCGGTCTGCGCGTCGTCCACGACGAGGTTGTTGGGCAGAGCGGCGCCGGGCTCGGCGGAAAGCCTGAGCGTGCCGCTGCCGGTGAAATGGATGCCGTTGCCGCCGTCGCCGAGGTGGTCGGCGCGGGCGAAGACAATCGTGCCGGCGCGCACCTCGACCCCGCCGGCAAAGTTGTTCGCGGCGGAATTGGAGAACGTGAGCGTGCCCGCGCCGTCCTTCACGAGTTTGCCGGCGGGGTCGTCAACCGCGCTCGAGCCGCCGACATGGATGACATTGGCCGCGCTCGCCTCGATGCCATGCGAGCCGGTGAATTCGTAGTCCGCGGCGCCCTGCATCCATAAATCGGATACACGCATCACCCCGCCGTTGATGGAAAGGATGCGGTTGCCGGGGTTGGCGGCGTCGGCGACGCCGTCGAAAATCACGCGGTCGCCGCTGGCGAATTCATTGACCGAGCCGGAATCGGTCCAGTTGACGGTGGAGCCGTCCCATTCGGCGCTGGTCGAGCCCGTCCACCGGAGCACGCGCGACATGTCGGCGCCGGCGGTGAGGATGAGGTCGGAATTGGTGGACGAGAGCACGACGCTCTGGCGCGAACCGCCGCCGCCCGCGATGGCGACGCTGGCGTGCCCATCCAGCGCGGCGAGATTGCCGAGGTTGAAGGTGCCGGTCTGGAAGCTCTCGATGAGGATGGTGCTGTCGCCGCCGCCGAGGACGAGCGGCGCGCCGGTGAGCGCGATGCGGTCGCTTTCCTGAAACCCGTCGCCGCCGGTCGTGCCGAACAGGTCGTATTTGAGCACGGCGCCGTCGAGCGAGAGGTTGTTGAGCGTGAGCGTCTGCGCGCCGGGCGTCCCGGGCAGCCCGATCTCGATGATGCCGCCTGACTGCACGGTCACGCCGCCCGCGCCCGTCCCGGCGACGCCTCGGCCGCCGAGCGTCGCGCCGTTGAGGACGGTGACGGCGCCGCCGAGCTGCGCGCCGGACGCGAGGAGAAGCGAGCCGGCGGCGATGCGGGTGGAGCCGGCGAAGGCGGCGTTGTCCGCGTCGAGGACGAGGAGGCCCGCGCCGGTTTTCGCGAAGACATCGGCGCCGGTGGCGGCGTTGAGCGTGCCGCGATAGGTGGCGCTTCCGCTGCGCACCTCGACGGCGGCGGTCGCGCCCGCGCCGATGTCGATTGTATTTGAAAATTCAATACCGCTGACGGCGGGACGCAGCGTGCCGCTGGCCGCGGCGGCAAACGAGACGGACGTGCCGCTGGTGCCGATCTGGTCGGCGCGCGTGAAGGAGATGACGCCGCCGTCGATGTCGATGCCGCCGGCAAACTGGTTCGCCGCGGCATTGGCAAAGGCGAGTTCGCCGCCGCCCGACTTCACCAATTTTCCGGTGGGCGTGAAGGTGGAGCTGGCTATGGTGTAGGCCGTGCCCGCCGTGATTCCGCCCGCGCCCGCAAAGGTGTAGGTGCCGCTGGTGTTGACCGTCATGTCGGCGACCTGCACGCCGGCCGCGTCGATGCCGACGGATTTGCCGGCGGCGGAATCGTCGAAGAGGACGCGGTCGCCGTTCTGGAAAAAGTTTTCCGGCGTGGCCGCGTTGTCCGTCCAGTTGGCATCGGAAGCGGTGGAGGCCTTCCACGTGCCGTCGGCGGCGCCCGTCCAGTTCACGGCGAGATTTTTGGTGGAGAAATCGACCACGAGTTCGCTGCCGGAGCCGGCGCTGTTGACGGTCGGCGTCACCCCGTAGCGCGCGGTGGGAGCGAGGCCGTTGACGTAAAGGGTGAAGTCGGAGGTGGTGAAAGTGGAATTGGCGGTCGTGAGAAGCGTATAGGTGCCGGAGAGGCCGAGGAGGTTGATGATGTTGCCGCCGCCAAAGGAGAGCGAATCGGCGGTGAGTTGATCCGACGAGGCGCCGCCGAACAAATCGAAGCTGATGGTGCCGCCGGTTTCGAGCGTGAGCGGCGTGGACGAGGCGAAGGAGAGCGTCTGGGCGGAATTTGGGGCGGTGCCGGTGAGGACGCCGACGTTGATCTGCGCGGCGCTGAGAGCCTGACCGGCATCGATGGTGCCGTGGCCGGCAAGGCGCAGGCCGCCGGCGATGGACGGCGCGGAAGAATCCAGCAACAGTGTGCCGCTATCGGCGACCTCAAGCAGGGTGCCGGCTTCAATGGCGATGGCGCCGGCGCTGATCGCGCCGTTGCCGGAAAGCGTGGCGCCATTTTTCAGAGTGAAGGCCCCGGTGGAATTGCTGGCGCCATAAATTGCACCGTTGGCAAGGCGAAGGGTGGCGCCGGCAGCAACAGTGGTATCGGCGGTGATATTGGATTTGTATGTATCGAAAAGCACAATACCCGAGCCGGAAATATCAACGAGGATGCTGGCTGAGGAAGCGTTGGAAGTGCTGGCGACAGGGTCGTGGAAAGCAATGGTATTGCCTGTGCCCGTATTGAGGACGAGCGTATGCGTAATGGCACTGCTGGAATTTTGGGAAATGAAAAGCGCATTGGCGTTTCCATTGGCGATATTACCGTCAAAAAGGATGTCGGCGGAATCGGCGTTAAAGGCAAGATTGCCGCTGGCTGCGGCCCCCCAATAAACAGCACCGCCATTGCCTGTTGCGGCCGTGTTGTTTGTGAAAGTGGAGCCACCGTTAAAAGTGCCGCTGCCTTGAAGATAAAACGCGCCGCCACTCGATGCCGCGTAGTTGCCTGTCGCCGTGGTAACACCGGCAACAGACATATCCGCCTGTACATAAAAAGCGCCACCATGCGCGGAAGTGACAACATTCCTGTTGGCGGTGTTGCTGGCGACAAACAAATCCTTATCGGCAACGAGGAAATACACGCGACCCGCGCCGCCGTTGCCGTTGACCGTGGCATTGCTCTCAAGCGTGGCGTTGTCCATGAACCAAAGTTTTGTGCCGGCCGTGTTCATGTGGATTGCCCCGCCGTAGTGCCCGCTGCCGTTGTTGGCCGACTCATCACGATTGCCCGTGATTGTGGCGCTGCCGGAAAAGGTGATGTTGCCGGCAGCGTAGATGGCGCCTCCGGAATTGGAAGTGGTTTTATTGTTCGAAAGGATGGCATTGGCATTAAAGACAAGATCCTGTGCGCGAATGGCGCCTCCCTGGCCTGATGAAGTGTTATTGGAGAATTCCACCAAGCCTCCCACACTGCCAAGGACAATGGTTCCTCCCGACGTGGTGCTATTGACGCCGGCTCCATTGCCCGTGGTGCTGAAGCCTTTGATCGCATAGCTGCCGAGGATCTCAGTCGATTTATCATCACCGGTCGGAGCGCTAAAGCCAATTGCCGCTCCGGAGCTCGTATAGGTGCCGGTGCCTTGCAGGGTGAGATTTTGAAGATAGATCGTGTTGCCTTCGATGTATGATGTAATGGCACGCGCGTTGTTGGCGGCGGCAATCGTAACGCCCGATCCCGAACCTTGAAGGGTGAAGACAACGCCGTCTTTGGAAGTCCCCAAGCTTATATTGCTGGTCAGCGTCTGATCCGCACTGATGACGATAGTCTGGCCATCCTGGACGGCATTGACGGCGGCATTCACGGTGCTGTAGGAAGAACCAGTGGTCTGATTGATAACCGTCTGCGCCAATGACACGCAGGGGGCCGCAATGAGAACCGCCATGCAGGCGGAAAGCATGTTAACATTTTTCATGATATCAAAGTATTAATAATTAAGAAAGCATCCCCTGCCCCCACTTGTCACTCGATGGTATCGATTTTTATATTACTGATTATAAAATCCAGACCAGCAGCGGCTGACACTGTGGAAAATCCAATGCGCCCCATTTGGTTTTCCGTGCCGGCGAATTTGTCCACGGTCACATTGCAGACCTGCCTGCCATTCTGATAAACGAGCATGCTGTTCACAGGAACGGAGAGCGCGGAACCGTCCGGCGCTGTCACGGAGAGCGCGCGGCCATCGTGCCCGTTAAGATAGATCACAAACTGGTTGCGGGTCCCGGCGCCGCCGAGGGAAGACTCCTTCGACTTTTTGGAACCGCCGTCGAAGCGCGCCCCGCCGTCATTATAAAACCGGCCCGTGACGAGGCGGCGGGCGTTGGCGTTAAGCGTGGCCTTGGCGTCGCCGAAGGCGCCCACGCCGAAATTCATCGACTCGCGCTTCGCGCCGGCGGGCGCACCCATCCAGGCGAGGTCGAAGGCGACCTTTATCGCGCTTTGCTGCGCGGCGGCATTCTTCGCGAAATTATAATCCAGCGTGATGCCCTTCGGATCGTTATCGATAAGGCGCACGCCCTTGCCCGTTCCGCCACCGGCGGCATTGGCCGCGCCTTCGACAATGCTGGCGCTGAGGGTATCGGTCGCTTTTTTGGGCGTCACGGCGACGGCCCGCGAGGGCGCGGAACCGGCCGCATCGGAGGCAAAGTCTTCATCGAGCAGTATCCCGGCGGGCAGCAGCGCGGGGACGAGCAGGAGGGCGGACAGGAAGGCTGCGGAGCGGAGCATGGTTTTCATGGCGGTGACGGATTGGATTTTTGATGGAAGGCGGAGGCGGGGCGGCGGCTCACCGGTTCCCGAAGGTGACCTCGGGCCAGTCGTCGGTGCGGAAGGGCGACGCGGGAAGGCCGGCGGCGCTCACGATATTGCAGTCGGGGTTGTCGGCCCACGCATAGCGCGCGGCGGCCGGTTTTTCGACGGTATCGCTCCAGATGACGATCGCATTGCCCTCAAGCCGGGCGCGGGCCGGGACAAACTGTTTGTCGGTGCCGGCAATGGTGAAGCCGTGCGGCTCGCCTCCGTCACGGGTGCGAAGCGCGACGGTGGAGGGCGAAAATTGCACGCGGATTTCGCGACCCTGAATCTTGTGGCTGCGCGGATACGGACAGATGCCATCGGCGGGCGGGCGCAGGCCGAAGAGCGACCCGGCGGCGGACGCGAGGCGCCGGCCGACGGGGAGTTTTTCCTTCGGGTGCAAGTCGCCGGGATCGCCGACATCGATGGTCACGGCCATCGCGGTGTGCGGCAGCGCGAGTGCGCGGAGTTGCGCCTCGCGAAGCTCGGCCCAGCCGCTGCGCGAGGGTTCGGGCTGGCGGGCGAGATTCGGGAGTTGCACGTAGAGGAAGGGCAGGTCGTCACGATTCCAGAGATCGCGCCACGAGCGGATCATCGCGGGGAAAAGTTTCCGATACTGGTGGGCGCGCTGGGCGTTGCCTTCGCCTTGATACCAGAGCACCCCGGAAAGCGCGAAGGGCGCGAGCGGCGTGATCATGGCGTGGTAAAGGCCGGCGGGCTGGTATTGCGTGCCGGGGCCGGTGCGGAGGCGCGGCTCGGCGGGCAGCATGCGGCCCTCGGCTTTCGCTTTCTGGACGGCGATTTTCCACTCGGCGACGAGGCGCTCCTTGTTGGCTTCGAAATCGGCCTTGATTTTTGGGAAATCGGCCATGGTTTCGTCCCAGCGCGTGAGGATGGGCTTCAGGTCGGAATCGGCGTCGAGCACGGCGCGCGGCGTCCAGGCCTCGGCGGTGGTGCCGCCCCACGAGGAATGGATGAGGCCGACGGGGATGCCACCGTTGTCGGCCTGCCATTGCAGGCCGAAGAAATACGCGACCGCGGAAAAGCGCGCGGCGGTCTCGGGCGTGCAGTCGGCCCACTTGCCCTTGCACGTGAACTGCGGTCCGTCGGCCACGGCGCGGTCCACGCTGAACAAACGGATGCCGGGACGCGTGGCGGCGGCGACATCGGCCTCGGCGCGCGCGGACTGGCGAAGCTGGAAAAACATGTTGGACTGGCCGGAGCAAAGCCACACGTCTCCGACGAGAATCTGGTGGAAGGCGAGCTTGTTTTTGCCCGCGACCTCCAAGCGAAGCGGCTGCGCGCCGGGCGGAAGCACTTGGAGCGGCGGGAGCGCGACGCTCCAGGTGCCGGAGGCGTCGGCGGTCGCGGCGGCAGTGTGCCCGGCGAGCGCCACGGCGATTTTTTCGCCCGCGTCGGCGCGTCCCCAGACACGCACGGGCTGGCCGCGCTGGATGACCATGCGGTTGCCAAAAACAGCGGGCATTTCGACATCGGCGCGCGTGGCGGCGGACGCGAAAAATGCGAGCACGGCGGCAGAGCACAGTGTGAGATGGGAACGAATGTTTTTTCCGGGATGCATTGTCATTAAATCAGGTTGCGACACACGAGAGCGCCTGCACCACGGCGAAGCGCTTCCGCGCCGGCGGTTTTATTCGCGGAAATCATTTGCCAAGGTCCACGCGCTGGATGGTGCCGCTGAAGTAATGCATCGCGGCCACGCCGAGGGGGACGAGCACGGCCACGAGCAGAAACACATACATGTAGCTCACGCTGCTGATCGCGGGCACGAGCCACGTGCTGAACACCAGCGTGCCGAACACCGCGCTCATGCCGCCCATGCCGGCCACGGTGCCGACGGACTTGCCCGAATAGAAGTCGCTCGGGAGCGTCTGGATGTTGTTTATCATCACCTGGAATCCGCAGAGCGCGACCGCCATCACGATGACGGACAACACCGGCTGGGCCGCAAACGCGACGATGACAAGCGACGGGAACGTGAGCAGCGCGCCAATGTGCACGGCACGCTTGCGGGCCCGGTCAACCGTCCAGCCCTGGCGGATCTTGTGCCCGGAAAACCAGCCGCCGCCGAGGCTGCCGATGGCCGCGCCGAGATACGGCACCCACGCGGACATGCCGATTTGCCTGATGTCAAAATGGAAACGGTCGGCGAGATAAATGGGCAGCCAGCTCACGAAGAGCCACCAGATGGGATCGATGAAGAAGCGCGACACGACCACCGACCAAGTCTGGCGGTGCGACGCGGCTTCCTTCCACGTCATGCCGGGCGCGGAGGACGCCGCAGCCGACTGCGGCCCGGGCCTCTCGCCGCCCATGATGTAGTCGCGCTCGGCGGGCGAAATCCACGGATGCGCGCCGGGCGACGAGCGTGCAAAAATCCACCACGGCAGAATCCAGATGAAACCAAGCCCGCCGACCACGAGAAAGGTCGCGCGCCAGCCGAAATGCCCGAAGAGCCATGCGATGACGGGCGCGGAGATGACGGCGCCGAGCGAGGCGCCGGCGTTGAAGACGCCTTGGGCGAGCGCGCGCTCCTGGCGAGGGAACCACTCGGCAATGGCCTTGGTGGCGCCGGGCCATGCGCCGGCCTCGCTGAAGCCGAGCAGCCCGCGAAACGCACCGAGGCTGAGCACGCCGCGCACGGCGGCGTGCAGGCAGCAGGCGAGCGACCAGACGAAAATCGAGAGCACGAAGCCGAGCCGCGTGCCGATGCGGTCAATCAACCGCCCCGCCACAGCCTGCCCGAGCGCATAACACACCATGAACATGGAGATGATGCTGGCGTAGGCGTGCTTCGAGATGGCGGTCTCCTTCTCGATCTCCGGCCACATGATGGCGAGCGCATTGCGGTCGATGTAATTGATGACCGTGGCCACGCCGATGAGGCCGATGATCCACCAACGGATGCCTTTGAGTTTTTTCATGAAAATAAAGCGCAAGAGAACGGGAACGATTGATCAGGTCCCAGGCAGGAAGTCGGCGCGGGCGGGGGTGAACATGTCGATGAGGATGGCGTCCTCTAGCGCCTCGACGCCGTGCGGGATGTCGGCGGGAATATAGTAATGGTCGCCCGCACCGAGCACCTGCGTCTCGTCGCCGATATGCACCTTGAAGGAGCCTTTCTGGATGTAGGTGATCTGGCGGTGCGGATGCCTGTGCAGCGCGCCGATGGAGCCTTTTTTGAACTCGACGTAAACCGACATGATGTCCGGTCCGTAGGACATGATTTTGCGGCGCACGCCGTCGCCGACTTCATTGAATTTGATGTCGGCGAATTTGATGAAACGCTGTTCGTTTAGCGGGACGAGCATGGTGGAATTTTCGATTTTCGATTTTGGATCGGGCGCGGTGACGCCCTTGGTGGAGTTGAAAGTGTTTCCGCGTCAGCGGCGGATGGCCGCGTTGCCTTTCCAAGTGAAGGTTTCTTCGCCTGCGACGAGGGTGTGCGCGGCCTGCGCGTCGTCGCCGGTCCGGTTGGAAAACATGAGCGTGAGGGCAAGTTTGTTTTTGCCGGTCACGCGGATGACCGTGCCCTCGTCGGTCGCGGCGAGGACGCGCACTTCCTCGATGACCGGCGTGCCGCCGTAGGTGACCTCGGTGGTGCCGTTCCAGTCGCCGTGCGGCTCGATGACACTGGTGAACACGGTGCCGCCCTCCGCGGCGTCGCGGCGCAGGATGAGGGCGCGCTCGGGACGGAGGTTGAAATTCGGGTCGTTCGCACCGGCGAGCGTGAAAAGGAGCCGGGTCGATGCCCCGGCCGCGGCGTGCAGGGTGTAGAAACGCGAGCCGTTCATCCATGTGAAGCGGACGGGCCCGGAGGTTTCGCCGGAGCCTTCGAGCCAGAGGTGCTGGTAGCCGTGCTTCTTGCCGAGCGGCGCGAGTGCGGTGGTGTTGCGCGCGAGTTCGGCGTTGATGGCGAGAAATGTGCCTTCGTAGTGGAAGGGCAGATCGTAGCGGTGTTTTTTGCCCGAAACGGCGCGGAGAACATCGACGACGATGGGATAGTCGAGGCGCGCGTCGCGCACCATCGCGGTCGTGCGTTGCATGGCGACTCCGGGATAGGCGGCGGTGTCGCGCGCGCTGGCGACCTGAAAGTCCGGGTCGCCTGCGTCGAAGTAGTGGCGGTCGGCGTGCTCGTTTTCGGCCGTCGCGTAGCTGCCGCCGTATTGCGTGGTCTCGTCCACCACGAGCGTGTTGTGCGCGACGGTCTGCTTCGCGTAGGTTTTGTTTTCCGGCAGGTAGCGTCCGCCGAATTTCTGGTCAACGTTCAGGTAGCGCGCGGCGCCGTAGTCGGGGATGATTTCGCGGCCGTTGTCGTAATAGATGAACTGGAGCTTGTCGTAGTGGCCGTGCTCCATGCCGAAGGCGGTGTATTTGAGCGCGGCGAGCGAATCCTTCGCGGGATTCGGTCCGAAGCGGAGGAGGGCGAGGCCGCCGGATTTGCCGTCGGGTCCGTCGGAGAGTTCGACGCTGTGCAACGGATACGCCGGCAGCGGACCGGTGGCGATGGCGATGGCGCGCGCGACCTCCAGGCCGGCGGCGCCGAGCGACACGGTGCCCTGTTCGCGGGCGATGGAGAGCAGGCGCGCGTCGTGCCCGAGGCGGGCGTAGGTGAGGTTCACGCCGAGCACCATCTCGGCGGTGTGATAGGTTTTTTCCTTGAGCGCGTCGTTGATGGGCAGGAACGCGCCGCCGGTCCAGCTTTGCTGGAGCGTGGCATCGAGCGCCTTGCCGAGCAGACCGCCGCGATACTCGAAAATCTTCATCTCCGGCTGGTTGTTGTCGATGACCTGCGCGAAGAGAAAAAACGGCATCAGCGCGTAGCGGGCGTAATACGGTCCCTCGCAATAAAAACCGTCGGGCGAGAAGAGCAGGTCGATCTGGCGCAGGTAGCCGAATTCGCCGTCCATCTTCGAGCCGCGCAGGGCCTGCCGCACGAGTTTCTCGTCGCCCATCACATAGCCGATCATGCCGACGGCGGTGGCGGTCCATGTCCCATGATTATGGATACGGTCGAACTCCTCGATCTGCGTGTTCACGAGGAAATCAGCCATCGGACGGAATATGTTTTTTTCGTAACGCCCGCGGTCGGCGGGCGCGAGCGTGTCGTAAACACAGTCGTAGGCCTGCGCGACGTGGACGAGCCAGACGGTCTCGTTGAGGCTCTGCCAGAAGATGCGGCCGTAGGCCTGCTTGTTGGCCGCCGGGTGCCTGCCCAGCGTCGGGTAGAGTTCGGCGTAGCGATCGAGCTGCGCCTTCACAAAGGCGGAGTAGCGTGCGTCGCCAGTTACCTGATACAGGAACCCGGCCGCGTGCATTTCGAGATAGTTGCGCTTGTGGCGCTCGTGCGTGTAGCCGGCGGCGTCCTTGGGCTGGGGCACGTCGATGGGATTTTTCAGCGCGGTCTCGACGCGGGTGACGGCGGCCTGGTAGGCGGCGTCGAAGAGCGGATATTTGCCGAGGTTTTCGCGAATGAGCGCCGCGTCCTCCGCGGTGAGCGTAAGGCAGGGATGCCTGGAGGAAAGGCCGAAGGACTGAAGGGGCGAGAGGCCGAACAGGACCAGAAGCGCGAGGATGGAAAGATGCGGTCGCATGGGAAAAACGGGATGAAGGGAAAGGGTTTTTATCGTTCTCGTTCTCTTACTCGTTCTCGTTCTCTCTTTTTGTTTGCGGAGCGTTTCGAGAACGAGGAACGAGAACGATGGGTTCAGGCGAAGAAGATGCCGCCGTTGATTTCGACGGACTCGCCGTTGATGAACGAGGAGCGCGGCGAGGCGAGAAACGCGGTCAACTCGGCGACCTCGTCGGGCGAGCCTTCGCGTCCGAGCGGGGTCATGCCGGCGACACGCGCGCGCACCTCGGGCTTCGTGAAGGTGTCGTGGAACGCGGTGGAAATCATGCCGGGCGCGACGGCGTTGGCGCGGATGCGGCGCGGGCCGAGTTCCTTCACGAGCGAGCGGGTGAAGTTGGCCACGGCGGCCTTGGACGCGGCGTAGATGCTCGCGCCGGGCCCGCCGCCGTCGCGCGCGGCCTGCGAGCTGAAATTCACGATGACGCCGCCATCGGGCATGTGCGGGACGACGGCGCGGGTGACGAGCACGGTGCTCTTGAAGTTCACGCCCATCACCTGGTCGAAAAACGCCTCGTCGATTTCGGCGAGCGGCCTGCGCGCGACGAGACCGCCGGCGACGTTGACGAGAATGTCGATTTTGCCGCCGAAGGTCTTGAGCGCGGTCTGCACGAGGCGCTCGATGTCGGCGGGTTTGGACACATCGGCCTGCACGGCGACGGCCTTGCCGCCGGCATCGGCGACGGCCTTCACGGTGGCGTCGGCGTTGGCGGAATTGCTGTTGTAGTTGACGACGACCGAGGCACCAAGCGCGGCGAGTTTAAGGGAGACGGAGCGCCCGATGTCCCGGGCACCGCCGGTTACGAGGGCGACTTTGTTTTCGAGTTCTTTGTTCATGATGGGAAAGAGGGATTTTTTGGGGGATTTGAGTCATGGGGATTTGGATTCTTTCACGCCCGGACCGACGTCGGACTCCTGGAGCGGCTTGAGGGCCTCGGCGCGCGCTCCGGCTTCGACGGCAGTGGCGAAGTAGAGGGTGTGGCCATTGATGGTTCTGGCGGCCAGTTTCGGGTCGGCGTCCGTGTCGATGCCGGCGGGCACGGGTTCGAGGCCGAGCGGTGCGCCGTGGTAGATCTCGCCGCGGTAGGCCGGCGTCGCAATGGGATGGATCTGCCGGATGAGCGGCGCGCACCCGGCGGCGGCATCCGGGGTGACGGCAACGAGGTTTTGCTCGAAGGTGGAGGAGAGCGGCGGGGTGCCGTATTCACCGCCGCCATACACGAACGACTGCTGGCAGTTGAGGACGGTGTTGCGGCGGATGAGGTTGTTTTGCACGCGCCAGTGGGCGTGAACGGGCAGTTCGCCGTCGCCCTCGCTCGACATGAGGACGATGCCGCCGAGGTGTTTGTTGGCGGTGCGGACACCGGCGATGTAATTGTTTTCTATGACGTGGTCGCGGTCGTTGATACGCAGGCCGCCGCAATCGGTTTTCTTCGGATCGGTGACGAAAAAGATGTTGCCGGTCACGGTGCCGCCCGCGCCGTGGCGCAGGGTGATGGTGCCGCGGCAGTTGACGAAGGTGTTGTCGCGAACGGTATTTTTGCCCGACTTGACGGAGATGGTTTCGATTTCGCCGTCGCAGTTCTCGAAATAGTTTTCGGCGACCAGCGAGTGGGAGTCGCTTTGCGACTGGTGGCTGGTGCCGATGCGGATGGTCTCGAAACCGTTGCCCGTGCCGCGCGGAATGTCGCGGAAGACATTGCGGTAGATTTGCGCGTGGTCGGGCGCATCGGTCGGTCGCTGCACGAAAAGCAGCACGCCGACGGTGGTCTTGCCCTTGAAGAGGCAGTGGTCGACGCGGTTGCGCTGTCCGTTGAGCGCGATCCAAAACATGCTTTTTTCGGGCTCGGATGTCCGGTTGTAGTCGATGATGGAGCACTCGGTGATGCGCACGTCGCTGGCTTTCACGGCGATGACGCCGGAGTTGCTCGACGGGCCGCCGTCGGTGAAGCGGAATCCGGCCAGCACGACGTGGTTTGCCTCGATGCGGAATTGCGCCGCGCCGGTAAAGGTGACGCCGCCGGGCGTGGCCGCGCGGATGGTGACGGGCCGGCCCTCGGCGCCGCTCGCGGTGACCTTGAACGCACCGGCGTCCGCATACACGCCGTCGGCGAGCACGAGCGTGTCGCCGGGCCTGGCCGCGGCGACGGCCTTGCGCAGCGCGGCGGGAGATGGCAACGGCGCGGGAGCGGCATACGAAGCGGCGGCCAATATCGCGGCCGCAAGCGCCGCCAGCACGCGCCGGAGCGGGACGCAGGCGGCGGAGGCAAATGCGGGGCGGGTTGCGCGGAGTTTGCTCATGCGGGAGGAAGGGCGTATCCGTTTTATAATTACGAGGAGGCGGGAGGCGGCTCAGAAGGTGAGATCATAGGTGAGCATCCAGCCGCGGGCGGGGCCGTGCCCGGCCGAACCGTAAGTGTATTTCTCGTCGAGGATGTTGCTGACGTTGAGCTGGACCTTGTGGGTGAAGCGACGAGCGACCTTCCAGCGATAGCCGATGCTGGCGTCAAAGAGCTGATAGGAGCCGTTCCAAAGCGTGTCGCGTCCGTCGTCCACGCTGAAACTATAATATGAAGTCGTGCCCGGCACGAGCGTGCCCCGGGGAATGATCGCCCCCTCGGGAAACTCGGGCGCGATCAGGCGGCCGTTTGGCATGCGCAGGTTTTGGATGTCGCCGCTGCTGGTGGTGATGGTGCGCCGGCCCGGCGCCGCGGTGAGGGACTTGTCGCTGTATTTATAGCCGATGGTGGCATAGGCGCCCTTGAGCGGACCGGTTTTCACGTTGTATTTGGAACCGAAACCGAAGGAGTTGCGCGGTGTGCGCCGGGTGGGCCGCCCTTCGAAGGAAGGCGCATCGGAGCTGTCGACGATCTTTGCGACGGTGTAACCGTAGCCGCCGAAGAATTGCAGCGACTGCGTGATGCTCCAGTTGAAATCCAGCTCGTAGCCCTTGGATGTTTCCTTGCCGGTGGTGATGTTGTAAATGCTGCCGTCCTCGCGGTAGGCTTCGCGGGTGACATTGTTGCGCGAGAGATCGAAGTGGGCGGCGGTGAAGGTGAGGCGCCCGTCCAGCATGCTGGCCTTGAAGCCGAATTCCCAGCATTCGCCGGTTTCGGTCGGCACGTCGAACGGCAGGCCATCCTCGTCAACGCCGGTGGAAAACTGCGGGACGAAGGAGCGGGAGGAATTCACGTAAGCGGTGAGGTCGGGGAGGACGCGAATGTTGAGGCCGACCTGGTAGCTGGGTTCGGTAGTGGTGTTTTTGCTGCTGGTGCCGGTCACGAGATTCCGCGCGTGGTTGCGCTCGTAGTCATAGCGCCCGCCGGCGAGCAGGGTGACGCGGTCGTCCCAAAAGGTCATGCGCTCGCTGAGGAAAATGCCGAAGAGGTCGAGCTTGTTGTCCTCCTTCTGGAAGAGGCTGTAGAGCGTGGGGTCGTCATGGTAGGAGATGAAACGGAGGTCGGAATTGTTCACCGGGATGCCGAGGGTGCGGTCGGCGCGGATGATGAGCGGGAAATCTCCCATCATGTAGGTCGAACCGACGGGGCCCGAGATGGTGGCACCGCTGGGAAGGCCGGAGGCGCCCGGAAAAGCGAGGGGCAGCGCGCGGGTGTTGGTGCCGGCGGGCGTGGTGACATTGACGGAAACCGTGTTGCTGTCCCAGCGCTCGGGCTTCTCGGTCTGCCGCTGCCAGTCGAAGGTGAGCAGCGTCATGTGCTTGATCGGGCCGGTCTTCCACGCGGCAAGAAAATCAGTCTGCCACGCCGCGCCCCCCTCGTCGAACGGGCGGAGTCGCGGGACGGCGAGATCCACGCTGTTGGAGACGGGGTCATAGTTGCGTCCGGAAAGCTCCTGCCGTTCAAGCGTGCGCGTGAACCAGTTCGCGCTGCTGCGCATGGAGAAGATCGAGTTGAAGCGATGCTCAAATGTCGCGGTGACGGTATGAATATCGCGCTTGGCGTAGGTGTTCGGTCCCTGGGAATTGAAGTCGAAAATCTCCGTGGCGACGCCGTCGTAACTGGTGTAGGTGCGCTGGGCTCTCGTGAAATTATAGGGCGTCTCCGCGGCGGAAAGGATGGGGAAATAGGGATCATCAACGACCTTGCGACGGGATGGGACGGAGGCGTTGCCGATTTCATTTCTCTTCAGGTATTCGTATTCGACGAGCAGGCTGGTGACCGGAGTGATTTTCCACATGACGCTGCCCACCGCGGTCGCCTGGGTTTTCTTTTTGTAATCGATATCGTATTTGGTGCTGTCGGCCGCGACATCGACGCGGTAGAACAGTTTTCCACTCGCACCGAGCGGGCCGGTGGTGGAGGCCTGCGCGCGGTGAAGGTTGTGTGCGCCGACGGTGAAGCCGAAGCGCTGCTCGGGTTTTGTCTTCGGTTTCTTGGTGATAATGTTGACCGTGCCGCCCGGCATCACCGTGCCGTAAATCGACGCCGCCGCGCCCTTGATGACCTCGACGCGCTCGACGCCGACCTTGTCGATGAGGCCGATGCGCCGGAATCCGTTTCGCAACTGAACATTCGCGTCGATGCCGCGCACGCTGTAGCCGGTGGAAATGGTTTCGTAACCGACGACGTTGCTGGTGTAGGCGGTCTGCTCGCGAAACTCGAGCGCACCGAAATCATCGAGAAACTCTCCGGTGATGACATTCACCGTGAACGGCAAGTCGATGAGCTTCGTCGCCACGCGCGTGCCGGTGACGGACTCGGCGGCCACGTATTCGTTGGTGCGGGTATCGGAAACGGTGAACTCGGGAAGCGTGACCACCTCCTCGTTCGCGGAAGGAGATTCGTCGGTGTTCACCGGCGTCACCTGCTGGGCTGAGACAAAGCCAACCGATGCGCCGCACAAAAGCGCGGCAAACGAGGCTGACTGGAGGAGAGGATGCGAGTGCATGGGGATAAGAAATCTGAAAATGAGGGGAGGAAAGGCCAGGGATGCGAAAAGGCCGGCGACGAAGACACAAAAGGTAAGAAATTTTCGAGTAAGTCAAACGTTTTAGTGAAACGTTCCACTTATTTGATATATATTTCCATGATATGATTGCAATATACTATCCATGATGATATTATGTATTTTCTAAATGTAAAAAATAACTCAAGACAATTGTTTTGAACCATACCCGCAATGGGGCTGGCGGCGAAGTGCGGCATCGACACAAAGGCTGGGCTGGCTTGAAGAGGTGCATAGACGACGACTGGCTGGTTCGGATTTGTCGCCCGCTGCCAATCGTGCATTGCTTCGTCGGCACTCAATCCCCGCCACTCCGTCATCAGTTGTATCAAGTCATTGAATACAAAACCAAGATCGTTCCGTCTTGGCCGAATAAAAAACTCCGCCGCTTGGCAGGCATGCCGGATGTGTGTATATTGATCAACCGGCGCACATCGGCACGCCGTTCAGGTTGGATGAGCTTCCTCCCCTGCCTGGTCGATGTTCGCGCAGGCGTCCATTCCTCCGAAACCTAGAACTACCCATCATGAACAAAGCAGAACTACCAGTCACCATGCATTCGCACACATCAGTAAAACGGTAAACCTGCTTTATTTCCTACTCGCCTTCATCCTAGTCTCGCTCGTTTTTTCTTCGCTCGCTTCAGCGCAGCAAACCTCCTCCGCGACTCCGTCCACGGACGCCGTTTCCCAAACTCCGCCCGATGGCGAAACCATCGTGCTGCCCGAGATCCGCGTGTCCACCACGCAGGACAAGGGCTATCTCGCCGCCAACTCCGTCTCCGCCACGCGCATCAGCACGCCTATCAAGGACCTGCCCTTCGCCGTGAGCGCGTTCACCGAGCAGTTCATCGAGGACGTCGGCGCGCACGATCTCTGGGACATCGTGCAGTTCGCGCCTTCCGTCACCAGCCCGGCCGCGAGTTCACCGCCGGCAATGCGGTCTATAACATCCGCGGCTTCGACCAATCGCCGCAGCACGACGGCTTCGAGGGCGAAGCCTACATCGACACTGTGACCGTGCAGCGCGTCGAGGTGGTGAAAGGCCCCGCGTCCATGCTCTACGGCCAGGTCGCGCTCGGCAGCATCGTGAACTACATCACGCAACGCCGGGCGACGATCCGTTCGCGCGCCTTACCCTGAAAGGTGGGGACCACAGTTATTTCCGCGCCGAGGTGGGCGTGAACGCCAAGGGCTACCGCGAGGTGCTCGCGGTGGAGGAAGGTATCAGGAAGGACAAGGCCTCATGGCAAAACTTCCTGCGCCGACTCAAAGAACGCAGGCTCAAAATTTTTGAACAGCGTTTCAGGAGGTCCCAAGTGACTCTTTTTCATCCCCCCGAAATCCAACACGAATTTCTGAACAACCGGACCGGCATCGACCAGCCAAAACTTCATTACATGTCTGCCTGACGTAGCAATCCGGTGTTTGCTTGAAGGAATAATGATATTGTAAGCAACCCATTTTTCCCAAGTCTTTCGGCGCCCATCCTGATTGATGGAAATGATCTGTGGTACTTCATCATCTATGGATATGGCGTAACGCAGTCCTTTGGGCGCATTGCGGAAATTAAGAGTCGGACAAAAATAACCATGAATCGTGACATCGTCTTTGCTATAGGTGTAGAACTCATATTCGACGCAGGGGGAGCCTTTTTTCCCTGGTGATTGCACACTGGCTGTCACAGGAAAGATGGTCAATCCAGCGCCAGTTCGCCCAATTCCAGGGATAATTGTCCACTCGATTCCATTTGCATTGGAGGCGCGTGAATAATTTTCCGCATTCATTGAGACAACAGCATCGGCCTCGTAGAAAATGTTTCCTTTGGCCCCCCCGGGGATCTGTTTTTGTGATGTTGACGGAAGAACTGCCGCAGGTGCCGCTGTGATTGGCGGTGAATCGGCCGGGGCGTATTTCACCTCGGGCATTTGCTGCTTTTCCAGCATGCGGAATGCCTCTCCCTTGCCAATATGCGGCTGGTCCATCATGTGATTCCATTTTCCTCCGAGTAGTGAATTGTACTTGTCGGAGAGCGCCTCGTCATTCGCAAAAAGTTCCCTGGCTTTGTCGGCGAGGGTGTTTGCCGCAGGATCCTTGCGAGTGGCTGCGTCGCGATTGAGCGCGATCGTTGTATAAAGTTCGTTCAGGTTTGCGAGCGCCTCGACCGGGTGCAATACGAGCTCAAAATAAGCTGCCTCATATTCGGGCGCCAGCTGCGCGCCCGCCCGCCGGGCGGCGGCGAGCAGATTTTTATATTCCCTCGTCACACGCTGGGCCTCGTCGTAATTGTGAAGCGAATAAATATCGACATCCAAGACTTCCGGTTTCGGACGATTATTCAGGCTCGAATACTCAAATATAATTTTTCCGATTTGGGATCCGAAATTTTCACCGAATTGATCCGCTGCCCAGCTTACGGCGTAATGCGGAAGGTCACTTGCGCTGATTTTTTCAGGATTCCACGCATAATCGAGGAAGAAGGAAATCGGAAATTCCATCGGCTTGATATCGCCGACATTCACAATCCAAATCGTGCGCATATTGTGTTCATAGGCCAAATGCATTTGCTCCCAGATGCGCGAGATGGAATTGCTATTAATCCATTTATAGCTTCTCGGCCCGCCGACGAAATCGAAATGATAATAGACGCCGGAACCGCCGGGGCGAGACATCTCGGCCGCCTTGGGCACGCGGCGGATATTGCCCCAGTTGTCGTCGCAGAAGAGGAGCGTGATATCGTCCGGTACCTGCATGCCTTTGTCGTAATAATCCTGGACTTCCTTATATATGGCCCAGAGTTGCGGTGTTTCCGAAGCTGGTTTGCCCGTGACGTCGGCGATAATGTCGCGCTGGTCATTTATAATGCGCGTGAGAAGTTCGATTGGCGTCCCGTCCTTGGTCATTGGGCGGTCGCGTTCGCCGCGCATACCGACAGTGACGATGCTTTCCCGGCCACCCATGCGCTCGATTCCCTTTTTCCAATAATCGCGGAAGCTTTGTCCGTTGGTTTCGTAGTCCCATTCGCCCTTGCCGTGACGTTTCCATTCGTTGGCGTTGCGCATCATGGGTTCGTGATGCGATGTGCTCATGACGATGCCGTATTCGTCGGCGAGTTGCGCATTCAGCGGATCATCTTCGAAAAAGCGGTCGCGCCACATAGCAGGCCATAGATAATTGCCTTTCAGACGCAGCAGCAGTTCGAAAACTTTTTCATACATTTTGTGATTTCGTCCGCCGAATTTTTCATCCGACCAGCCTGTAAGGCAGGGGGCTTCATCATTTATAAAGATGCCACGATATTTAACCTTGGGGGCATCGGTCAGCTGTGTATTTGATTTTATATATATTTCAGATTTCTTTTTAACTGGCACATCGGCCCACCAGTACCAGGGCGAGACGCCCATTTGCCGACTCAATTCGAACACGCCGTAGGCGACGCCGCGCTTGTTGCTTCCGACGATGACCAGCGCGTTGGCCACGTCTTCCATGGGATGCTCAACGGCCTGTATCAAGTAGGCATCCCACTGGTTCTTAAGCTTGGAAATGTCGATTTTTTTTTGAGCGGCAAGTTTCTGGATTGTTTCCGAGGAGTCAATGGTGCCGAGAATGACAACTGTCCGTGCGGATGCCGGAGGCTGTTTCATAATTTCCGCTTCGCGACCTGTAACAGCGTTGAGATCCCGCCGGAGAAACCCGGCGGCTCGTTGCACGAGATCCTTGTCCCCGGGGTCGGTGCAGATCACGGGAACGTTTTGCGGGTCAATCAGCGCAAAGTAGCCGGGGAGACTTTTCTCGCTGATGATTTGCTGTGAACAGGCCATCAGGGACGAAAAAAATAGAACCAATAAAATTGGAATGGCTTTCTGTATCATAGTTTTGTTCTTATATTTTAAATAAGCAACGAGGACAAACGGTGTCCGGCATTCGATAATTTAATCCGTTATTTCTTCTGCGGCTTGCATTCCTTTTGGCAGCCTTTCAGTTGCTGAAGGAGAAAGTCTTTTATCGTCATCCGGTCTTTTTCCGGAGTGCTGCGGTGGACGAATGTGCAGGGCACGCCGACTTCCTTGCACCGCTCATAGAGTTTTTGTCCGAAGTTCGACGAGTGGGTGGCGTTGCTCGCTTCCTTGCCGATATTCGGCGTGCTTTTATAGATCATGAAGAGCGGTGGATCATCGGGCGTGACCAACGCGTATGGGGAATATTCGGCAATCCACGGCAGGATTTTTTCACGGTTCGCATAAAATACGTCAAAAGATTCTATTTTTTTCTTATAGTCTTTTTTGAAACCGAAGGCATGCGCGCCGTATTTTATATTGGGAATCCAGTCCCTCATTTGCTTCGGGTCGAGCGAGGTTTGCGCCGACGCGACCGCGACACATTTGAGGCGGGTGGATTCGCGGGCGACCGGATCGGAGCTTTGGGGATCGGCAAGATCATCGTGGAAGGCGAGCCAAAGGCTTGTGCATGCGCCGGCCGAACCGCCCGTGGCGGCGATGCGCGTTTTGTCGATATTCCATTCCTTCGCTTTGCTGCGCACAAACTGGAGCGCGCGGGCAGCGTCACCCAGCGGACCTTTCACGGGAGGGACGATGCCGTCTGCCTCGGCTTCCTTTATATAGCGATAGTTTATTGAAACGACCGATATGCCCTCGGCGAGATAGGCTTCGACAGTGCCATATTCGGGGCCGGAAACGCTCACTTTGTCTCCGCCATTCCATGCGCCGCCATGGATATAAAACACTACGGGCGTGGGGGTCGCAGATTCGGCTTTCCAGAAATCGAGGACGTGCTGCTTATGTTTTCCATAGGCGACGTTTTCATATGTCGGGATGGGCGGCGGCGGCAGGCCGGGCTTGGATTTGCGTGCGGGAGCGGTGCCGCTTGTTTGAATTGCAGGTGTTTTTTCGAGATTTTCTGGTGAGAGGGATTGAGCCTGCAGGATTCCCGCCACGGCCAGCATAAAGATGCTGGAAATACCCAGCGTGATACCGGAATTTTTAAAGTGTGTTTTCATAAGGATAATACTATCAGTGCTTGTTGTTGTATTGTGTGATTTCAAAAACGACGGTTCCGACCGATGGTCTTGCGAGCTGCACCGAGCAAGGCAACGGCTAAGATCATCCATAGAGAATGCGCACCGCCGCCGCTTCCACCGCCGCCGAGGTCACCGCTGAGGGTGCCCTCGTTTGAAGGCGGGGGCGGGTCCACTTTGTAGATATCGGTCCATCGCGGTGTGGTGACTTCGTCATTGACCGTGATTTTGCGAAGCGTGGCGTTGCCACTGTCGGCAACCCATAGGATGCCATTTGCATCCATTGCCAAGCCCGAGGGGTGGTCGAAGCGCGCGCTGGTTCCCGTTGCGTCAATGATTGCGTGGTTGCCTGCGCTGCCGGCTATCGTCGCGACAGTTCCGGAGACAATCTCGCGAATGGTGGAATTGTTGGTGTCAGCCACAAGCAGGGCGTCGCCGTCAACGGCAAGGCCTTGGGGTGCGTTGAAGCGGGCGTCGAGCGAGGTTCCATCGGCGAAGCCCTCTTCTCCAAAGGCACCCGCGTAGCGCGTAACCTGGTATTGGTTCGGACCGGGAGCGAGATCGACGATGCGGATAACGTGGTTGCCAGTGTCGGCGACATAGAGCACTTGGGCGGTTTGATCGTAAGCCAAAGCCGTGGGCGTGTTGAAACGGGCGGCGGCGCCGATGCCGTCGTCAGTGCCGGATACGGCGGGCTTGCCTGCGATTGTAGTGACTACGTGGCCGTAGGAGATCATTCGTATCGTGTGGTTGGCCGAATCGGCGACAAACGACACGCCCACCTCGCTGTCGGTGACAATGCCCCACGGTGCCGTGAAGCGGGCTGCGGTGCCGGTCGCATCGAGCGTGCCCGTGCCGCTTGCGACCGTGGCACTATGAACCGGGGCGTTTCCTGCGATGGCCACGGGGAGGGCTTCACCTGCATGCGTTTTGTCGGGGTCGAATTGATAAACGTTGTTCGCGCCGGCGTCGGAAACCTGGAGCATTTTCAACGGCGTGATGGAAATGCCGTTCGGGCTCGCGTATTTTCCAGCGGGATTGCTGAAGCGGGCGCCGTTGATGCTTGAGGCGTTGGCCGTGCCGGAGACCCGCGCGAATTGGCCCGCGGCATCGATGCGATTGACCGTCTTGAAGCCGTTGTCCGTGACATAAATATCGCCCGCCTGGTCGATGACGAGCGCGACGGGTTGCGAGAGCCACGCCTTGATGACGCGAAGCGTGGAGGCATTGCTTGTCGCGTTGCCGGCGTGGTTGGAAACGGTGTAGCGATACTGCCAGCCGTCCATGGACGCGCTGACATTGGAAACAACGAGCGTGCTTGATGTCTCGCCCTCCATCGTTTCCCAAGTGACGCCGCCGTCCTTGGAAACCTCCCACGCGCACGCGGGGGCCGGGTTTCCCGCCGTGGACGCGGTGAGCGTCAGTTTTTTCCCGGCGACGACCGCCTGCTCGGCGGCCAACGCCTGCCCGGCCGGCGGAGCGATTGCGATGGTGTAGGGCGAGGGGCTGTAGCCGGTGCTCTTCAGGCTGGTGACGGCAATGTATCCGGTGTCCGGGATGCCCATTGGCACGGTGGCGGTTATGCGCGTGTCATCGTTGATTGTCCATTGTCCGGCAGGCACGATCACATCGCCGATTTTAAGCTCGATGGCGTTTTCAAAATTGACGCCTTGCAAGATCACCGTCCCGCCGCGGGTAAGCTCGGGATACGTGACGCCCTCGATGGTCGGAAACGGATTCACGCCCACGACCACGCGCCCGTTGAGATCGACAAAATTGGCATAGCGTTTGTCGAGAACCACGCCGTCGCTGGCATTCGTCGCCGGCGGGTTGGGACGGATGACCGTGACAATGGTGACGTTTTCCCCGGCGACGCGCGCGCCGGTGACGGCGGCGGTGAAGTGTTCGCTTTGAGGGTTGCGCCCGGAGGCATGGCTGGCGCTGGCAAAAACGGGCGTCGCCGGCGAGACCGTTTCGCCAATGGCGGATGCTGCGCCAAAATCGAATTGCACCTGCCTTGGCGGGGCGGACGCCTTGCTGTCCGCGGTGTCGATTTGCGCGTCGTCCCGCGCTATCACCTGAATGCCCGCGCCGGGAAGCGCGGACGCGCCCGAGCTCACGATGTTTTGCGCGTGCCAGACAGGCCCGACAGTGTAATTGCCCGCCTCGGCAAACTCGAACGTGTCGAGCACGAAAAGCGCGCCGTCGAGCAAGCGCAAACGCACGTCGCGATGATGCGTGATCGCGCGGCCCGCGGAGTCGAGCATCACGCGCGAGAGGCTCGCCTTGGGCGCGAGGGCGTCATCCTGCGCGGTCGCCTCAAGGAGGCTGGAGCCCGCGGCGGTGAGCAAAGTCGTGGCGGCGGGACGCCCGTCGGGCGCTCCGGACGTGGAAAGCGACGCGCCAGTGATGCCGAAGCTCGCGACGAGATCGGGATGGCTGCTTTGCCACTTCACGAGCAGATAGGCGTAATCGCCCAGGTTGAGCGAAAACCCGCTGACGGAGATGTCGGCGGTGTCCCCGGCCGCGACATTCGGGGAACCACTCCACGCGCCCTGCAATTGCACCTCGCCGCCGTCGGGCTTGACGCCGATGACGGAGTCGATGCTGACGGAAACCGTCTCGGGCGACGCGCCTGTGTTTGTCACGCGCAGGAAAAATCCGCTGACGCTCGCGATATTGAGCGGCGCGGCGGCGTTGGAGGACGCCGTGAACGCGCCGGGCCAGCGATGATTGACGAGCCAGCGCGTGGGCGTGTTCGCGGCAACGCGCCCGCCGGTGGCGAGCAGGTCGGCGGCGGTCGCGCCCGCGGTGGCCCAGGCGTTTTGCCGCTGGTTGGCGGACGCGTTTCCCTCGCCGGTGCCGTGGAGAAGCACGGACGAGCCTGTCGTGTAGAGCGAAACCGCGCCGGTGTCATCGCCCGCGTTGCCCCCGTGGTCATGGAGATTGAGCGAGACAAATGACGCGCTCGTGCCGCCGGTTCGCAAGTGAACCTTGTCGAATTGCGAGTCACCCTGGTCGTCGGCGCGGGTTGTCAACGCGATGCCGGGCAGCGTCTCGGGCGTAAGGGTCGGCGTGGCCGCGACGGCGCGACACGCCTCGACGAGGCCGACCATGTCGTCAACGGCCATGCTCTTGTTTTGTTCGAGATAGGCGCTGATTGCCGAGGCTGCGGAAAAATAGGATGCGCGCCCGTGCGAATACCCCAGGCGCTCAAACGCGTCCAGCCAGTAGGCAAACCCCGCGTCCCAGTCGCTTTCGCCGTAATCCGGCAGGACGCCGTTTGGCGACATGGCCACGGCGTGGCGCGAAATCGACGCCACCGCGGCGGCGTCCTTGAGCTGGTTCGCGTAAACGTCCGAACCGGTGGCGGCATCAAGCTCGTTTGCGAGAAGCGCGGTGGCGTGCAGCCAAAGGCCGGTGGAACCGCGGGCGTTTTCCACGGTGTCGTTGACGTGTTTCCAGTCGTTCCAGACGGCGCCGGCATAGGCGAGCCAGGCGGCGCGATTCGGGGCGGACGCGAGCTTGGGAAGATTCGCGACGGCGGCGACACCTTGCGCGGCGGAGGCGGCGCGCCCGTAGCTGCCATAGTCGGGACTCGCCTGCGCGAGCAAGGCGTCGGCGCAAGCGCCCAGTTTCGCAGCGAGCGCGGTTTGCGCGGCATCGTCGAGCGCGTAGGTTGACGCGCCGGTTTGGGTCGCGCCGAGGCAGCGATAAATGCCCGCGAGGCTGGCAAGTCCGCGGGCAAGCTCGGCGGTCTGGGCGGCGACGATGGCGGGATTGGCGCTGCCCATGGCGTTGGTCGCCGCGGTCAACGCGTCGCGGGCGTTCGTGATGTAGGCGTCGCGGGAAATCGCGGCATTGTTGGTGAGTGTATATGGAGTTGTTGATACGCGCCATGCCTGCGCATAGGCGTATTCGAGCACGCTGGCGGGCACGACTTCGCCGGAGGCGAGCGCCGTGTCGATTTGCGGGACATTGGCCGCGCGCTGCATGTCGAGTTTGCGATCGAGCAGGCGCAGATAGTTTTCCCTGACGGTTTGGCGGCGTGAATCCGTGTCCGCCGCCGGCCAGTCCGCTGGCGGCGGGAGATCATACGCCGTGGGGACATGCTCGTAAACGAACTCCAGTTTCGGTGCGTCGGGAGAAGTTACATCCTGAACAATGCTCGCGCGATTTACGCCTCCAGTGTTCAGGGATATGCTGACCCGAAACCATATCATTCCATCCATGGAAGCAGGCATGCCGTCCGTACTATAAAAATCCGCCAGCGCGCCCCCGGGTTGAAAAAACGGCGTGAGATCAAGTTCCGCTGTTTCATCAACCGCGACATTGCCCGACACCACGCGTTGATAGAACCGGTCCTTTAGCAGTCGCACAGTAGGGCGCGGATCTGTCTTCACGGTGACGAAGTTGTTGTCCGTATTATTTTCAAAATAATTGACGCCATAGATTCCTGTCAGGGGAATATCGTCATCCAGATTAGCGGGTGTTCCCGGATCATATTTTTTCCCGCTGGTGTCGTTCTTGAGGATTCTCGGGTTTGTGTCGGGCACAAAGGCGTAAAGTTGAAGAACCGTCCGGGCGCGCACATAATCTATCTTCGCCGTCAGCTTGGCCGATTTAAGCGGCCCCCGGATGGCGGGGAGCTTGAATCCCCAATAGACATTGGAAATATGTATGCCCGCGGCGTCTGTTCCGTTTCTACCCACGTAGTATTCGTCGCTGGTGCTGATCAGGTATTGGTTCTCCACATAGGTAAACGACGTTGCGGTTTCCTTGCCACCAGGTATCGAGGGCACCGTCGAGTAGTCGTGATACGTGTAGGGCGCGGCAGGCGTGACATCCGGAGGCGCGGCGAGGGCTTGGGATGCGAAACCGGCGAACGCCGCCATGACATATAAAATCGCGCGATGAATGTTCATGATATTTATTCGATAATATTTTGTTTCTTGAATTTTAAAAGGCCCCCTTGATGCCGGCGGTCCACATGGCGCCGAGCAATGATTCCTCATAAAGACGCCCCTTTACGTTCGAGTAAGTTCGGCGGGACTCATTCAGTATGTTGCGTCCCGTCACGAAGAAAGACAACGATAGGCTGTCGAACTTGAACCTATATTCCATGTCCAGATCAAATCTTATGGAAGGCTCGCGACGGAGAACATTATAGTAATAATCCGCCGGCCCATCCTTGGGATACTGGCTGGCCTGATAAAAAGTCTCGTCCCTCCACACGCTTTTCAAGCGCACGGAGAGCTTCCGGTTGTCGAACCAGATGCCCGCGGATGCGTTTTGGGGAACCGTCCCGGCGCTGAGTTTTTCCTTTTCCATGTTGTCCTTGTCAAAAAACACATGTGTGTAATTGGCAAAGAGACCGGTGTAGCGGAGGAACCCCGGCAAAAATGTGTAAGCCTGGCTGTATTCAAGCTCGAAGCCCCGCATGGTCAGCCGTTCGCCATTTTCCCATTTGGAGCGATATTTCGGATTATTATTTTCGTCGAATAGCACATAGCTGCGCTTATAAATGACATCCTTTATATCATTGCAAAAAACACTCGCCGACAACTTTCCCGAAGGCTCAAAATAATATTCGATCTCAATCGAATAATTATTGGAACGCTCGGGCTGTAGATTAATGTTTATGCTAGTTAAATCTTCGTCGTCCAGCGCGTCTTCAGTTATTTGCGAAAAATCCTGAAGCTGGGTCACGCTGGGGCGATGAATCGCCTGGGCAAAGCCGGCGCGCAGGAAGAGATTCTGTGTGAATATCCACCGCGCGGAGGCGCTGGCAAATAAATCGTCATACTCGATTTCTTTCCATGCGCGCCGCCCGCCTTTGTATTTTGCCTGCAAGTAGGCTTCATCCTTTGGTGTTATGGGCAGCCCCATGGCTGTCATTTCCTCGTCCGCATAGGGATCGGGCAGGAGGTTGATGTGTTGTCCGGTGTGTTCCCAGCGCACACCCGCCTGTAGTTGCAGTCGTCCAAATTTGGCATTGCCCATCACATACGCGGCGGGGATTTCCTCCCAGTAATTGACGCGATTTAGAAACCAAGTCTCGAATTCATCATTTTTGTCGCCCGTGAACCACGGATCGGCGCTATCCGGCGAGTGCTCGCGAAAAATCGTGGCCAGTTGCGTGCGGCTCGGCAGCTTGATATCCATCAGTGTCCCGTTCGTGTCGTAGATATTGATGCCATAATGATTGGTGAACGATTTTGACGAAACCCAGCCCGCATAACTATCATCCGGCGTGCCCGAGATGCGATCCGGCCCGAGATAAGAGTAATATGCCGAGTTATCCTCCTTGCGACGAACCGTCGCCCTGTATGCGACGCCGGTTTTGATAAAAGCGGGAACAGACCAAGGGATGATCCATTTGAGGTTCAACGCGCTAGTGTACATTTCCTGTTCGTCGTGGGTGTCCAAGGCCCGATTTTGATAAGATGCGAAGTTGGCCGGATCGCTGATGTCCCTGTCCACGACAATGTTCCAAGCCGTGGAATCAGTATCGGCGCGACTCGCACCAACGGTCACGCCTGTCATGTTGACCATCGCGTATTGGAAATATCCATGCTCCAAGTCAGCGTCGTCCGTGTAAGAGCGGGAATAACCAAATCGCCCGTCAATCGTGAGATTGCTCTTTTTGTAGGTGAAGCTGGGCATGATGGCAAACGTGGCGCCTTCCTTGACACGGCTGCCTCCGTTGCCCAGTTGCAACTGGCCTCCGCCATCGGTGGAGCGCATATAAGTGGCGCTGGCCTCGGGCGCGGAGGCGCTGGCGTAAAAACGTGAGACATATTGGTGGGACTCGGTGTTTATACTCGCATAAGTCATGCGCAGTTGAAAGCGCAGCGCCCTGGTGGCCTGAAAGTCCACGCCGAAATCCAGCGCGTCGCGAATGTAGCGTTTGTCCGTGTCATAAATGCGCATGTCGTTCACATAGGGAGTGCCAAGTCCCGTGGTCCCATAATTATAATATTGCCTGAGTATCTCCTGATGGGCGACATAGTCCGAGCGGCTTGCCGAGAGAGATATCCCCAGTTTTCGTCCGAGAAAATTATCCGAATAGCTGAAGGAGCCGGCCGGCCGCACCCTGCGGATGCTCTGGTCGCCGAAGCCGGGCTTCTTGTCGAGAGATATGTCATACGAGTTGCCCGACAAGGTCATGGCCCAATTCAGGTGCATGCGTTTTTGATCCAACGGGCTTTTTGTCCGCACATTGATGATACCCGCCGGCGCGTCGCCATCCAGTTCCGCGGTCAGCACCTTGTTCACCTCGATCGAGTCGATGCTGGTCAGGGAAATCTGGTCAAAACTGAATGATCCTACTTCACCGGAGCCACTCGCGAGGCGGTTGCCATCCATGGTCAACCCTCCATATTTCGAATTCAGGCCGCGGATGCTCACATCGCGCGCTTCATCGGAGTCATTGGTGGTGAGGCCGGGCATGTATTTCAAAAATTCGGCAACGTTCCCGTCGGCGATCTCGCCAAACACATCGGACGCCACCACATTCTTCATGTTCATGGAGGCCTTTTGCTCCATGTAGGCCTTGGCGTTGCCCTCGCGTTCGCCGGTGACGGTGAACTTTTCCAGCAGAATCACGTCGTCGTTCTTCCCCGCCGGCGGACCGATGGCCGCGCCCAGCTCCATTTCAAACGGGGTTGCGCCTCCCGGCACGACATTCACCGTGAACGTGCGCGTTTGCCGTCCGGAGTATTTCAGGATGAGCGTGGACGGTCCGGCGGGCAGGTTGTCCAAGCGGTAATAGCCGCCGTCCTCCGACGCAACGGCGATGGACGTGCCTTCCACCGAGATTTCGGCGTTGCGCACAAACTGGTCGATGGAGGCGTCGTAAACATGTCCGGTGACACTCCCTGTCGGCGCCGACGTTTGCGCGGAGGCGTCCGCAAGCGACAGCGTGACGGACGCGAGCCACACACAGACACCGATGACCGCGGAGAACCGACAGGCCAGAGAGTTACGAATTTTAAGAGGGTTACAAGGTTTCATGGAGGCTGGCATTGCTTTGGGGATCGGGATCAAGAATTGATTGCGAAGAGGACAAGGCACGACAATGCGGCCACACAGCAAGTTTCAAGATGGTTAAATAGTTAAGCAAAGAGGTTCATCCTTGCACGATGGCAGGCGCGCCTGCCGCGAACAAAGCGGCAAGGCAGAATATCGGCAGGACTAAAAAAACGGCCAGACCTCAAGGCGGCCGGCCGCGCTCACACGCTCGCCGGCCGGCCATTGTCCTTGGGGCCGAAACCGAACACCACGTCCGCCGCGCGCTTCGCCCATTCGGCCGGCTTCGCGTGCCCCTCCGCGCCTTCCGCCCAGCACTGGCGCAGCATGTCGGTGTCGATCACACCCGGATTGAGCGACACCGCCGCCATGCCCTCCGGTAGTTCCTCGGCCAGCGCGCGCGTCAATCCCTCGATGGCCCACTTCGATGCGCAATACGGCGCGACCTTCGCATCCACCGACCTCCCCCAGCCCGAGCTGTAATTCACGATCACGCCGCGCCCCGCCTTCACCATCGCGGGCGCAAACGCGCGGATGACATTGGCCGTGCCTTTTATGTTCACGTCGATCAGCCGCGAAAACTTCTCCGCCGGCACCTCCCAGAGCGGCGCGGGATCGTTCATCAACGCCGCGTTGTTGATCAACAAATCCGGCGCGCCGTGCATCCCCAGCACGCGCTCCGCCCAAAGCTCGACCTTGACCGGCTCGGTCACGTCCACGACGGAGAAATCATGCGGCGCGGCATGCGCGAAACGCAGATCGATGATCCCCTCGGCGCCGCGTCCGCACCCGATCACGAGATGCCCCCGCGTAATAAGCTCCTCCGCCAGCGCGCGCCCCAACCCGCGGGTGACGCCGGTGATGACAACCTTCTTCATTTCAGTTTTTTTGCCCATGACACCTTGTATATAAATTTTAACCGCCAATCGATTCAAGCATCGGCCTCAGTTTAATTTGATATGCCCTGTTTCCACTTTGTCGACCGGGGCTGACGCGAGGCGGGCGGGTCGGGTGGCACGGGCGTTCCCCGCCCGTGGACGGCGTTTCGCGCCGCAAACCCGTGGACGGACACACGGGCGTGGACGCCCATGCCACGCAATCCCTCCAGCCGCCCGCGCATCCTCAGCCATGCAAAGTAGCGAAAAACCCTCCATTGGCATCAACCGCACCGCCTTCACGAGGTGATGTAAACACATGCCCGCCCGCCAGTCTTGGCTTGCTCTTCGCGAGCCTTACGCATCTAAGTTGCAGCATCAATCCCTATGAAAATCACGGTCATCCTTTCACTCATTTCGGTCATCATCGCCCTTTCAGGCTGTTCCTCGGTGCCCGAAACCGGGCGCAGGCAGCTCATCATGGTTTCCGCCGGCGACGAGGCGAAGATGGGCCTTGCCTCGTTCGAGGATATCAAGAAGCAGGAAAAGATTTCCATCGACGCCAAGGCCAACGCCCAGGTGCAGCGTGTCGGCCAGCGCATCGCCGGCGCCGTCGGCCGCGACCTGCCCAACGCGCAATGGGAATTTGTCGTGTTCGATTCGGAGCAGGTCAACGCCTTCGCGCTTCCCGGAGGAAAAGTCGGCGTTTACACCGGCCTGCTCAAGCTGGTGGCGAGCGACGACGAGCTCGCCTGCGTGATGGGCCACGAAATCGCCCACGTCACCTCGCGCCACGGCGCGGAACGCGTTTCGCAAAACATGCTCGCGAGCGGCGTAAGCTCGGTGGGCGCGCTCGCCATGGATTATTACAACGTCGCCCCCGCCACGCGTGACGGCGTGATGGCGCTTTACGGCGCGGGCGTGCAGGTCGGCGCGCTGCTGCCCTTCTCGCGCCTGCACGAAACGGAAGCCGACACCATCGGCCTGAAATTCGCGGCTGGCGCCGGTTACGACCCGCGCGCGGCGGCCGCCTTCTGGAAAAAAATGGCGGCCAAAAACTCCGGCGGTTCCACGCCCACCTGGATGTCCACCCACCCCTCCGACGAGTCGCGCATCGCCAATCTCGAAAAACTCGCCCCGCAATACATGCCGGCCTATGAAAATGCCAGGAAGGCGTATCAATGAAATGATACAAGCCGCGCGTTGCGCGGCTTCATGAACGGACGGCCTCCGCGCCGCCGGATGGAATGCGCTCACCGAAGCAGCCCGGTCTGCCGCAATGCCTCGTAGCACGCGATGCCCGCCGCCGTGCTGAGGTTGAGCGAGCGCAAGGCGGGATTCGCATGCGGGATGGCGATGGACCGCTCCGGCCCGATTTCCTCATGCAGCCACGCGGGCGCGCCGTGGCCTTCGTTGCCAAAAACGAGCCCGTCGCCGTCGGCGAAGCCGGCGTCCCAAAAACTGCGCCGGCTCGAGGTCGTGAGCAACCAGAGCCGCCCCTCCGGGGCGGCGGGGCTGGCGCGAAATGCCGCCCAGTCGTCGTGGTGGTGCACATCGAGCGAATACCAGTAGTCCATGCCGGCGCGGCGAAGCCGGGCATCGGTGATCTTGAAGCCGAGCGGATGAATCAGGTGCAGGCGCGAGCGGGTGAGCGCGCACATGCGCCCGATGTTGCCGGTGTTCTGGGGTATCTCGGGTTGGAAAAGGACGATGTGGAGCATGGCCGGGCGCGGATTGGCGAAAAACCCGAGTGAGGCGAAGGCCGGGTTGTTTGCAATGCCGGGATTGGCCGGGACGCGGGGGTGCAACTCAAAGTTGTGTCATTCCCTCTTTCTTCTTTCCTCTTTATCTTTATCTTTCGTCAGGCACGGGCAGGGAGAAAGAGGAAAGATAAAGAATAAAGAGGAAAGATTCCGGCGGTGACATCACTTTGAGTTGCTCCCGGGACCGAAGCGCGGGCACTTGCCGCTTGCCCCGGGCGGCGTGTTTTTTGTTATCATCCGCCCAGCCATGCTTAACCGCCGAATCATCCCCTGTCTTGATGTGACCAACGGACGCGTCGTCAAAGGCGTGAAGTTCCAGGAACTGCGCGATGCCGGCGACCCGGTCGAGTGCGCCAAGGCCTACGACGCGCAGGGCGCGGACGAACTGGTGTTCCTCGACATCACCGCCTCCAGCGACGGGCGCGGCATCATGCACGACGTTGTGGCGCGCACCGCCGAACAGTGCTTCATGCCGCTCACCGTCGGCGGCGGGCTGCGCACGGTCGATGACATCGAGCGCATGTTGAAGAGCGGCGCCGACAAGGTCTCGCTCAACACCTCCGCCATCCAGAATCCGCGGCTGGTCGCGGACGCGTCGCGACGCTTCGGCAACCAGTGCATCGTCGTCGCCATCGACGCCAAGCGGGAGCCCGACGGGAAAACCTGGCGGGTTTACACCCACGGCGGACGCAACGCCACCGAACTCGACGCGGTCGCATGGGCGCGCCAAGCGGTGTCGCTCGGCGCGGGCGAGATTCTTCTCACCAGCATGGATTGCGACGGCATGCAGACCGGCTACGACTGCGCGCTCACCCGCGCGGTCAGCGACGCGGTCACGGTGCCGGTCATTGCCAGCGGCGGCGCCGGACGGCTGGAGCATTTCGCGGACGTGCTCGACGAGGGCCATGCGAGCGCGGTGCTGGCCGCGAGCCTGTTCCACTTCGGCACGCTGACGGTTCCGCAGGTAAAAGCCTGGCTCGCCTCGCGCGGGATTCCGGTGCGCCTGACGGACGCCGCGTGAGCGGCCCGCCGCCCTCGCTCTTCTTTCCTCTTTATACCAATTCCGAACGAAATTTATCCTTTTGGAGGGACTGTCTCCGTGCCGTCCGGTTTAGGTAGGGCGAGGCGTCCCGCCGAGCCGCGAGCGCCAACGGCTCGGCGGGACGCCTCGCCCTACCTAAAATATAAAGCTCGTTCGGAAATGGTATTATTCTTTATCTTTCTTCTCCGGCGGAAGACGTGGTGAAAAGGGAGAAAGAGGAAAGAGGGACGGGAAACAGGGGACGGATTTTGCCGGCGGTGGTTGTCCGGGCAAAAAAAGTGGCCAGGCACTCCACGGCACTGGGAGAACGTCGTTGCCGTTGCTACCTTCCGGTCCTGGCGGAGTTCACGCGCCTGCCCATGCATGGCACCTGGCCAACGCGGACAGTGCGCCCCTGTCGGAGGCTTTCAACAACAAATTCCATGCCGATGGGAAAATCCCAAATCACGAAATTCCAAATCACAAAAAAATTCCAAAGACCGAAATTCCAAAACTCAAAGAACGGCGCGAAGAGCGTGCGCCTCTTTGTAATTTTGTGCTTTTGGGATTTTTTTGTGATTTGGAATTTCGTGATTTGGGATTTTTTCCGTCACGCTCCTGGTGCGAGTCCGCGCTCACTCTTTCGCGCGAATTCCAGGATGTCCCGCATCTCGGCGCTATCCGACTGCGGATGCGCGGCGATTTTCTCCAGCGCCTGCGAACGGTTCAACCCGTCGCGGAACAGGAGGCGGTGCACGAGCTTGATGCGCTCGATCTGCTCGGCGGTGAAGCCCTTGCGCTCGAGGCCGACCTTGTTGATGGAGCGGATGACGGCGGGATTGCCGTCGGCGATCATGAAGGGGGCGACGTCCTGCACGATCTTGGAGAGACCGCCGAGCATCGCATACGCGCCCATGCGGCAGAATTGGTGGACGCCGGCGTTGGCGCCGATCGTCACGTGATCCTCCACGACCACGTGGCCGGCCAGCCCCGCGTAGCTGCTCATGATGATGTGGTTTCCGAGCTGGCAGTCATGCGCGATATGGCAGTAGGCGAGGATGAGGTTGTCGTTGCCGACCACGGTGAGCCCGCCGTCGCCGGTCGCGGCGTGCACCGTGACATATTCGCGGAACACGTTGCGGTCGCCGATGCGCACGCCGGGGGTCCCGCCGTGATATTTCAAATCCTGCGTCTTCGCGCCGATGTTGGCGAAGGGAAAAATCTCGCACTCGCGGCCGATGTGCGTGTCGCCCTCGACGCAGGCGTGATGATGAAGGCGGGTGCGGTCGCCGATGCGCACCGTGCCGCCGACAAAGGCGTAGGCGCCGATTTCGACGTCGGCGCCAATTTCGACACCGGGTTCGATGACCGCGGTGGGGTGGATGTTTGAGGCCATTTATTTTAAAATGACGAATTACGAATGTCGAATGACGAATTATGATTTGTTGGCGGCGGCGAAGCCATCCGGGGAGAAGAGCGTCTAAAAGGGATTCGTTTGCGGAGGTTTTTCATTCGTAACTCGTCATTAGTCATTTGTAATTTTCCGCTCACTCTCCCCCTCCGGCGTCGGCGAGCGTAAACATGAGCTCCGCGGACGAAACCACATTGCCTCCGACCGTGCAGGTGGCCTCGGCGATGGCGATCTTGTTGGCGCGAACCTTGGTGAGCTTGGCGTTGATGACGAGCTGGTCGCCGGGCCGCACGGGGCGGCGGAATTTCAGCTTGTCGGCGCTCATGAAAAACGGCGTCCGTCCGTCCACGCTGGTGCCGCGCAGCAACAGGATGCCGGAGGCCTGCGCCATCGCCTCGAGTTGCAGCACGCCGGGCATGACGGGCGCCTCGGGGTAATGCCCCTGGAAATACGGTTCGTTGATCGTGACGTTCTTGATGGCGACGAGTTCGTTGTCGCCGATGAACTCGATGACACGGTCCACCATCAGGAACGGATAGCGGTGCGGCACCATCGAGAGGATGCGCATGATGTCGAGCGAAGCCTCGTCGGGGCGGAGCTGCGTCGGGGCGGAGTCGGAAACGGCTTTTTTGCGGGCGGGCTTTTTTTTGCGTTCGAGCAGTTTTTCGTAAAGCGCCCTGGTAAGCTCGGCGTTGATGGCGTGGCCCGGGCGCGTGGCGACGATGTGGGCCTTGAGCGGCATGCCGAGGAGGAGCACGTCGCCGATGATGTCGAGGATCTTGTGGCGCACAAACTCGTCCTTGAAGCGGAGCGGCTCCTTCGAGATGATCTTGTCGCCTTTGATGACCACGGCGCAATCGAGCGAGCCGCCCTTGATTTTGCCGAGCTTGAGCAGTTCCTCGATTTCCTCGTAAATGGTAAATGTGCGCGCCGCCGCGATCTGCGTCATGTAGGCGTCGTGGTCGATGACGAGCGAAAGGTGCTGCGTGTGGATGCCGCGGTCGTCGGCGGAGGTGCAGGAGATTTTGAGTTCGTCGGCGGGCAGCGCGATGATGGAGGAATTGCCGCGCGTCACGGAGATGGGGGCGTCGAGGGTGAAATATTCGCGGTCCTTGTCCTGCTCCACGGGCTCGCCTTGGAGGATCATGTTCACGAAAGGACGGGCCGATCCGTCCATGATGGGGGGCTCGGAGGCGTTGATCTCGATGAGGACATTGTCGATTCCGCAGCCATGCAACGCGCTCAGCACGTGCTCGACCGTGTGGAGCTTGGCATGGCCGACCTGGATGGTCGTGGCCCGCACGAGGTCGGTGACCTGGTCAACCCGCGGGCGAAGCTCAGGGCTGCCGGGCAAATCAACGCGCTTGAACACGATCCCGTGATCGGCCGGGGCGGGCTTCATGGTCATCGTGACAGTTTCGCCGGTGTGGAGGGCGCTTCCCTGGACAGAGACTTCGCGGGCGAGGGTGCGTTGTTTCATAAGTAAATAGGTGCGATGGATGTCAGCAAAAGCGCAATCGAGCGCAAGCGCAGATATGGGGCGGCTTGACCCGCCCAACAAAAAACCGCCTGTGAAACGAGGCGGCGCGCATAAATGGTGGACCCTAATGGACTCGAACCATCGACCTTTTCCATGTCAAGGAAACGCTCTAACCAACTGAGCTAAGGGTCCGGGAAGACAAGAGCCGCAGAGTAAGCACGGGTTATGTGGCAGGGGGCAAGGAAAAATTTCGCACAAGCCTGTTTGCGGGCAAATCCGCCCCCTTGCCCGCCTGCCTGCGCCATCCGATCCGCCCCTCCCGACGAATCGAGTCCGATTGTTCCTCGGCCATCCCGGTTTTCCGCTATTTTTGCACCCGGCTCACGCGCCGCTTGTTTTCGTGCGGGAATTTACGCAAGCTACCGGCACTATGTTCAACGTCATGAAAGCCAAGGCTGCCCTGCCCGCCCTCTTTGCCGCCTGCACACTCTCGCTCCCCGCGCAAAATCCATCCGTCGAGATCGCCAATCTCCGCGAGGACGTGCGGATGCTCCACCAGCGCATCGAACGGCTCGAACTGATGATCGAGCAGTTGCAGTCGCAAAACAGCCAGCTCCAGAACCAAGCCGCGGTCGGCGCGCAGAGCTACGCCACCGTCGCCCAGCTCAACGAGGCCATCGCCGAGGTCAACCGCGCCGCCAAGTCCGCCGCCGCCGGCAACCGCACCGAAATCCTCAACCAGGTCCAGCGCCAGCTCGATGGCCTCGCCAAGCAAACCAACGACGCCCTCGCCTCGCTCTCGCGCAGCCGCGCCTCCGCCGCCACGGTCACCGCGCCGACCTTCACCGATAATTTCCCCAAGGATGGCATCACCTACACGGTCCAGCGGGGCGACACCATCAGCGTCATCGCGCGCAAAACCGGCGCGAAAGTGCAGGACATCATCAACGCCAACCGCATCGCCGACGCCACCAAACTCATGCCGGGCGACAAACTCTTCATCCCCGGCGGCAAGGAATAACCGCCGCTCCCCCGCCCTCTTCTTACCATCATGGCCGCAACACCCAAATCACGTCTAGGCCGCGGACTCGGCGGCATCATCGCCAACGCCGCCAAACCGGCATCCCCCAAGGCGCCTCCCCCCGCAGCCGTCCCCAAGGCGGCCGCGCCGGCCGCGCCCGCCGCGACGCAACCGCCGCCCGCGTCCACCGGCTTCCAGGAAATCCCCGTCCACCTCATCGAGCCCAGCCCCTATCAGGCCCGCCGCGAAATCACCGCCGACCAGCTCAACGAACTTGCCGAAAGCATCCGCGCCGAGGGACTGCTCCAGCCCATCGTCGTGCGCAGGCACAAGGACAAGTTCCAGCTCATCGCGGGCGAACGCCGCTGGCGCGCCTTCCTGATGCTCAAGATCAAGACCATCCCCGCGCGCGTCGTCGATGCCAGCAACGCCTCCGCCGCCGCGCTCGGCCTGATCGAGAACCTGCAACGCGAGGGACTCAACCCCATCGACGAGGCCTACGGCTACGCCAGCCTCATCCGCGACTTCGACCTCACGCAAGAGGCCGCCGCCAGCCGCGTCGGCAAGAGCCGCGCCGGCGTCGCCAATACGCTCCGGCTCCTCTCGCTCGACGCGGAAATCCAGGGCTACCTCGCCAAGGGCCTCGTGAGCGTCGGCCACGCGAAGGTGCTGCTCGGCATCGAGGAGCCGCCGCAACGCGCGCTTCTCGCCCGCCGCATCATCGAGGAAGGGCTGAGCGTGCGCGTCACCGAAAAAATCGTGCAGGCGCGCAAGGACCCCGCGGCGGCCGCCGCGCCCGCCCCTTCCGCCAAGGGCCGCGCCGTCCCCGCCGCCGAGTCCGCCGCCGTCGCCGCCATCCAGAACAAGCTCACATCCCGCCTCGGCGCCCGCGTGCAGGTGAAACACACGCCCAAACACGGCAAAATCATCATCGAATACGCCGGCAACTCCGACCTGCAGCGAATCCTCGAGAAACTGGGCGTCGAAGCGTGAGCACCGTGCGCGACACCTTTGAGGCCACCCAGGCCATCGGCGCGAAAATATTCCGCCTGCGCCTCCCCTTCCTCAAGGAACTCCGCACCTACTCGCTCAAACGCCTGCGCGCCGACCTCGTCGCCGGCGCCACGCTCACCCTCGTCTCCATCCCGCAGGCCATCGGTTTCGCGCTCATCCTCGGCCTGCCGCCCCAGGCCGTCATCGTGTCGGTCATCATCGGCGGATTTGTCGGCTCGCTTTTTTTCACCTCGCATCACCACGTCTTCGGGCCGACCAGTTCCATCAGCCTGATCACGGCGGCGATGATCGCCACCTACGCCGGACCCGACCTGCCGCCCATCCAGCTCGCCGTGCTGCTGGCCTTGCTGATCGGCTGCATCCAGTTTCTCGCCGGCATGCTGAACTTCGGCGAGGTCACGCGCTTCATCTCGCTCGCCGTCGTCGTCGCCTACAGCACCGGCATCGGCCTGCTGCTCATCGCCAGCCAGATCCTCAACGTCCTCGGTCTCCATGCCGCGCAGGGAGGCTCGTTTGTCGGCAACATCTGGATCGCCGTCCAGGGCATCGCCAGCGGGCGCATCTCCTGGTGGTCGCTGCTCGTCGGCGCGCTCACGTGGATGATGTTTGAATTGTTGCACCGCTTCAAGCCGCGCTGGCCCGAGGCGTTGTTCGGCCTCGTCGTGGTGGGCGTGATGGCGAAAATCATGTCCGTCACCATGGTCGACGTGCCCTTCAGGCTCGTGAGCGAGGAAGGCGCGCTGACCGCCTCGCTGCCGGTGTTTGCCGGGCTGCATCTCACCGCGCCCGAGATCTCCGTGATCCCCTCGCTGCTCGGCATCGCGGTCGCCATTTCCATCCTCGGCATGCTGGAGGCGACCTCCATCACGAAATCGCTCGCGGCCAAGAGCGGCCAGCAGATCGAGCCTCGCCAGGAACTCGCCGGCATGGGCGCGGCCAACATCGCCTGCGCGCTCTTCAGCGGCGTGCCCGGCTCGTCGTCGTTCGCGCGCTCGGCGGTGAATTTCCAGAGCGGCGCGTCCTCGCAGCTTTCGTCCATGCTCAGCAGCCTCGTCGTGCTCGTCGTGGTGCTGTTCATCACGCCCGCGTTCGGTTTCATCCCCGTGGCCGCGCTCGGCGCGCACCTCATCCGCGTCGGCATGAAAATGATCAACGTGCCGCAGATCCGCATCGCCTTCCGCTCCACGCGCTCCGACGCGGTCGTCTTTGTCGTCACGCTCGCGGCCTGCCTTTTCCTCAAGCTCGACACGGCCATCTACGTCGGCATCGGCATCTCGCTTGCGTTGTTTTTGCGCAAGGCCAGCGCGCCCTCGCTCGTCGAATACAGCTTCGACGACCGCGGCACGCTCACCGCGCTGGAGGACGCCTCGCAGCGCCGCAACCAGGCCATCTCCATCGTGCACGTGGAGGGCGAGTTGTTTTTCGGCGCGGCGGATTTGTTTCAGGAGCAGGTGCGCCTGCTTGCCGGCGACCCCGCGATCCGCGTGGTGATCCTGCGCATGAAAAACGCCCGCCACCTCGACGCCACCTCGGTCATGTCGCTGCTCCAGCTCCACGACTACCTGCGGAAAACCGGGCGGCACCTCATCGTCAGCGGCATCAATCCCGACGTGCAGCGCGTGCTCATCGACAGCGGCGCGCTCGCGGAGATCGGCCCGGAAAACGTCTTTCCCGCCGAGGCGAATCTCACCGCCAGCACCCGCAAGGCGCTCCTGCGCGCCTCGCACCTGCTGCAAACCAAATCCCCCGACGTGCGCATCTTCTACGATCGCAAGCGCGAGGAAGACGCCGCCAGCCGCCCTGCGCAGCCCCGTGAAGACACGACGCGGGATTTTCAGATTTAGATCATTCCAAACAACGCCGCGGCCGGATTATTCGGCCTAAAACGCACCCGCCAGCGCCCTTGAAAACGTTCTCGTTTGACCAATGGAGTGGTCATCGTTCTGGGCCGCACCTCGTTGCAAGGCAGGGGGCGAATCCGGGCTTGCGGCGGAGGCCCGATAGGCTCTCCTGATCCGGTGGTGAATCCGATTCAAGCAACACGACAGGACGAAACGGCGCTACCGGATGAAATGCGCGCGGCGCCGGCATTTTTCTTGGAATGAGCAACGTGGAAGTTCGTTTCTTTAATGGAGGATATTGCCGCCAGCTCCTTGCGCTGGTGGATCATCGCTCGTGGAAATTCGATCGCTTTTACGCGGTGTTTCTCGCGGTGCGGCATCCGGACGAGGGCTGGGTGGTCATCGACACGGGTTACGGCGATGCGTTCAAACAGGCGTCGCGGCGGTTGCCGTGGCGGCTTTACCGGTGGCTCATGCTGATGCGCGCGGATGCCTCCGCCGCCGGGACGCTCGCGGAGGCCGGCATCGCGGCGGACGAGGTGAGGCACGTGGTGATCACGCACTTCCACGGCGACCACATCGGCGGCCTGAAGGATTTCCCGTCGGCGCGTTTTCATTACCATGAAAACGCGCTGCGTTCGCTGGCTCGGCTGACGGAGTGCCGGCAGGCGCTGTCGGCATTTTTTCCCGCCTTGCTGCCGGGCGACTTCAGCAAGCGCGCACGCTGGATAACCTCGGAGCGGTTCGCGCAGGACGAGGAGGTGCCGTTCATGAGCCACGATTTGTTTGGCGACGGGTTGATCCGGCTGGTGCATTTGCCGGGGCACGCCCCGGGCCACGTGGGTGTCTTGTTGAAAACGGAAGGGCGGCCGATTTTTTACGCGGCGGACGCGTTCTGGCGGTTCTGCCAGATCGAAAAACCGGGCAACCTCATGCTGCCCGCCTACGCCGTGCAGTGGAATGCCGACGCCTACGACACCACGATCGCAAAGCTGCGCGAGGTGCATCAAGACGGGCAATGGGAACTGATCGCCTGCCATGGCGCCGAGGCGCAGCAGCAGGTCGCGGGCGCCCGCACTGCGGAGCGACAAGTGGCAAGTAACAAGTAACAAGTAAACACCGGTTCTTCTTGTCACTTGTTACTTGCCACTTGTTACTTTCCTTATCACCGCGGCTTGACACCGTCGCCATTTGCTTTTCGTGTGGCCGCCGCGTGAAACCACTCCTGCAATGCGTCGCGTTTCTGCTGGCCGCCGTCTGGCTGCCCGCCGCGCAGCACTGCCAACTGGAGGCGCTCGACATCATCGCCGCGCACGAATGCCATGCCGGTGGCGGCGGCGCGGAGGAGGCGCACGGCAAGCGTTCGCACGAGGCGCCGTGCGCGCATGAGAATCACAACGAGATCGAGGGCGGCTCGTATTCATTTTTCAAGGACAACACCGGCGCCCCCATCCCGCTCCTCTCGCCCTGCCTGTGCCTCACCTGCCTCTATCATTTTCTGAGCGAGGCCGCCGACGCGCGGCCCGCTGAATTGCTTTCCCCTTCCCCCGATCACCGGGAACACCCGCAAGACTGGGTGCCCGCGTGGACGTTTGCCCGCCGCGCCGCGCCCTCGCCGCGCGCGCCCTCGCATATCCTGGTCTGATCGGTCCCCGCGCGGACTGACGGACTGTATCCATAAAACAACGACGCATGGTCGTGCGCTTCCGCATGCCCGCGTGCGCCGGCGTTTCACCGTCCACCCTGTCCCTCACCCATTCATTCTATGCAAAAACAATCATCCATCATTCGCAGTATCCCGCCTTTTCTTCCCAAACTTGTCCGGCATCTCGTTTTGCTCGGAACCGTTTCCTGCCTTCCCGGCTTGCGCGCCGACGACGGCGCTCCGGAGCCGCCCCTGCAATCCGTGGGCTCCCTCGTCGCCCAGATCATGGCGCAAAATCCCGAGCGCCAGTTCTACGAGGCCGAAATCGACGCGGCAAAGGCCGGCGTCCGTGTCGCCCGTGCCTGGAACGACCCGGAAATCTCCCTCGACGCGGGCCATAAGCGCGTGCGGGGCGACTACGGCGCACTCGCGGGCGAGGGCACCGCGTGGTCGGTCTCCGTCACGCAGACCTTCGAGTGGCCCGGGCGCATCTCGTTGCGCAAGGCCATCGCCAACCGCGATGTCGAGCTGGCCCGGCTCGGCCTCGACCGGTTCAACCAGGCACTTTCGGCGCGCGCCCGTGAACTCGCCTTCGGCCTGCATGCCGCTAATGCCAAGGCCGCCGCCATTCACGAGGTGGCCGACCGTTTCGCGGCGCTCAGGGAAACCTTTCTCGCCCGCGACTCCGCCGGCCTCACGCCGCTGCTGGAGACCCGCGTCATCGAGGCCGCCGAGCTTGCGCTGCAACGCCGCGCCACCGAGTCCGGGCTCGCGGTCCAAGCCGCGCTCATCGAGCTCAACCAGCTTCGCGGGGCCGCGCCCGAAAGCGCGCTCCGTGTCGCCGCGCCCGCGCTCGAGTTTCGTCCCGTTTCCGCCGGCCTTGGCGCGCTTCTCGCCGCCGCCCGCGAGAACAACTTCGACTACCGCATGCGCCGGGTCGAGCTCGAGCAGCAGGGCTACGCCGTCCGGCTCGCGAAAAACGAACGCTATCCCTCCGTGAGCCTCAGCCCGTATTACTCCGACGCCAAGGCGGGCGACCGCGAAACCATCGTCGGTGTCGGCGTCTCGCTTCCGCTCCCGCTTTCAAGCGGCAAACGCGGCGCGGTCCAACTCGCCGAGGCGCGCCAGCGCCAGGCCGAAACCGCCGTGCTCGTGGCCCAGCGCGAGCTCGAGCGCGAAGTGGTGACCGCCGCCCGCGCCTTCGAGACCAAGCTGGCCGAGACCCGGCGCTGGCCGTCCGACACGGTCGCGCGTTTTCGCGACGCCGCCGGGCTTGCCGACCGCCACTACCGCCTCGGGGCCGTGCCCATCGCCACCTACCTCGAGTTGCAAAACAGCTATCTCGACGCCGTCGAGTCGATCCTCGACACGCAGCAGGAAACGCTCGCCGCGGGCCTGCGCCTCGAGCAACTCACCGGCCTCGATCTCAACCCCGTCGAAATCGCGCCATGAAGCCACGACATTGCCTCATCATTGCAGGCGCGGCGGCCGCCCTCGCCTTCTTTGCCGGTTGCGGCAAGGAAAACGAATCCGGAGCCGCGCACGACGACCACGATCACGCGGAACACTCCGGGGACGAAGCCGGCCAGAGCGTCAGTTTCAAGGAAGGCCGGGGCCTGCGACTTTCTCCCGAGGTCATTCGCGCCCTCGCGGTAAAGACCGAGGAGGCAACGGAACATCCGCTTGCCGCCGAACTGAGCGTATCCGCCCAAATCATCGCGGCCTCGCCGCGGATCATCGCGACCGCGCGCGTGCCCGAGGCGGATGCCGCCGCGCTCGAAAAAGCGTCCCCCGCCGGTGCGAAGCTGCTGCGTGCCGACCGCTCGGCAACGCAGGCCACGCGGTTTGTTGACCTCGTTTTCGAGGTCGCCCTCCCTCCCCCGTCCGCGCCGCCGCCCGCGACCGGCAGCTTCGTCACGCTCGCCCTCACCGGCGCGCCCGCGACGGTCCTGGCCGTGCCCCGCTCCGCCGTGCTCGAAACGGCGGCGGGCCCGTTCGTGTATGTCGTCAATGGCGATGCCTTCCTGCGCACGCCCGTGCGGACCGGCAGCCGCTCCTCGTCGCTCGTCGAAATCGCCGACGGCCTTTACGCGGGCGATGTCGTGGCCGTCTCCCCCGTCGAACAACTCTGGCTCGCCGAGCTGCGCCTCACCAAGGGCGGCGGCCACAGCCACTGAGGTCGCGCGCGCCGCCGGATCATCCGCGTCACGTGCATCACACACCAACTTCCACCCTGTTTTTATTTTTCCATGATAGACAAAATCCTTGAGTTTTCCCTGCGCCAGCGCGTGTTCGTGCTCATCGGCGCGGCGGCGCTCATTTTCATCGGCATCTGGTCGGCCCTGCGCCTGCCCATCGACGCCGTGCCGGACATCACCAACGTCCAGGTGCAAGTCAACACCGCCGTCCCCTCGCTCGCGCCCGAGGAAATCGAAAAACTCGTCACGTATCCCGTCGAGGTCGAGATGGGCGGCATCGAAAACCTCGTCGAGGTGCGCTCCATCTCCAAATTCGGCCTCTCGCAGGTCACGCTGGTTTTCAAGGAAGGCAGCGACCTCTACCGCGCGCGCCAGCTCGTCGGGGAGCGCTTGCAGTCCGTCGTCGAGGAATTGCCGCCGGGCGTCGTGCCCAAACTCGCGCCCATCACCACCGGGCTCGGCGAGATTTACCATTACACCGTCAACTATCGCGATGACGCGGCGGAGGCGCCGACTGACCCGGTCGAGCGGCTGCGCGAACTCAAGCTCGCGCAGGACTACATCGTGAAACCCGCGCTGCGCACCGTGCCCGGCGTCACCGAGGTCAACACCAACGGCGGCTACGACCGGCAGTTCGTCATCACACCCGACCCCGTAAAGCTCGCCAGCACCGGCCTCTCCATCGGCGAATTGGCGGACGTCATCGCCGAAAACGTCGCCAATGCCGGCGGCTCCGTCGTGGAAAAGGGCGGCGAGGCCGTCACCGTGCGCGCCATCGGGCGCGTGCAGACGACGGAGGACATCGCCAGCCTCCCGCTCAAACTCTCCCCCGTTCGCGCCGGCACGCTGCGGGTGAGGGACGTCGCCGATGTCGGCATCGGCTCGGGCGCCCGCGCCGGTTTCGCCACGCACGACGGGCGAGAGGCCGTAGTCGGCTCCGTCCTCATGCTCATCGGCGAAAACAGCCGCCTGGTCTCCAGCCGCGTCCACGCGCGCATCGCGGAAATCCAGAAAAAACTCCCCGCCGGCATGGTCATCGAGACGGTTTACAACCGCACCGACGTGGTGAACGCCACCATCCGCACCGTCGAGAAAAACCTCTTCGAGGGCGCGCTCCTTGTCATTGCCGTCCTCATCGGGTTGCTCGGCAACTGGCGCGCGGCGCTCATCGTCGCCACCGCGATTCCGCTCTCCATGCTCTTCGCCATGACGGGCATGGTGCGCTACGGCGTTTCGGGCAACCTCATGAGCCTCGGCGCGGTGGACTTCGGCCTCATCGTGGACGGGGCGGTCGTGATGGCGGAAAACGTCGTGCGCCTGCTCGCGCAACGCCAGCACGAGCTGGGCCGGCTGCCCACGACCAAGGAGCGCCTGCAAACCGTGCTCGCCGCCTGCAAGCAGGTCGGCAGGCCCACGGTGTTCGGCGTGGCCATCATCACCATCGTGTATCTGCCGATGTTCACGCTCACGGGCACCGAGGGAAAAATGTTCAAGCCGATGGCCTTCACCGTCGTGTTCGCGCTCGTCGGCGCGCTCATCCTCGCCCTCACGCTCGTGCCCGTCCTGTGCTCGTTTTTCATGACGGCCAGGGTCCGCGAAGGGGACAACGTCCTCATCCGGCTGGCGAAGCGCGTTTACCGCCCGGTGCTCGCGTTCAGCTTGCGGCTGCGCTGGCTTGTCGTCGCCGCCGCCATCGCCGTCTTCGCCCTCGCCGCGTGGGTGTTCCCGCGGCTCGGCGCGGAGTTCATCCCGCAACTCAACGAAGGCTCGCTCGCCGCGCAGATGATCCGCACCACCAGCATCGGCACCGGCGCGTCGCTCGACATGCAGCTCGCCTCCGAGAAACTCATGCTGGAGAAGTTTCCCGAGATCACGCACACGTTCGCGCGCGTCGGCACCTCGGAAGTCGCGGTTGACCCGATGGGCGTCAACGTCGCCGACAGTTACATGATGCTCAAGCCGCCATCGGAGTGGCGGAAGATCGACGGGCGGACCATCACCAAGGACGAGTTGACCAACCTCATCTCGAAGGAACTCTCCGTCCGCTTTCCCGGCCAGAGCTACCTGTTCTCGCAGCCCATCGAGCTTCGTTTCAACGAGCTGCTCTCCGGCAGCCGCGCCGACATCGCCATAAAAGTCTTCGGCGACGACTACGAGACGCTCGAAAAACTCGCCGGCGAAATCCGCGAGATCGTCGAGAAAATCCCCGGCGCCGCCGACGTGGAATTTGACGCCGCGGGCAAGGCGCCCGTTCTCCAAATCGCCGTGAACCGCGCCGCCATGTCGCGCCACAACATCCACGCCGACGAGGTGAACAAAACCGTTGAAACCGCCTTCGCCGGAAACGAGGCCGGCGTGATTGTGGACGGCAACCGCCGCTATCCCATCATCACGCGCCTGCCGGAGGAGACGCGGCGCGATTTCGCCAACGTCGCCAACCTCCCCGTGAAAACCGCCGACGGCACCCTCGTCACGCTCGGGCAGGTCGCCGACGTGGGCGTCACCGAAAGCGTGAACACCATCTCGCGCGAGGCGTTCCAGCGGCGCATGGCCATCCAGGTGAACCTGCGCGGGCGCGACGTGCAGAGCTTTGTCGAGGAGGCGCAGGAAAAAATCGCCGCCGAAGTGAAGCTGCCCGACGGCTACTTTGTCGAATACGGCGGCGCATTCAAGAACCTCCAGGAGGCCCGCGCGCGCCTCGCCATCGTCGTGCCCGCCGCGCTCGCACTGATATTCCTGCTCATCTTCCTCGCGTTCGGCAGCGTGCGGCAGGCGCTCGTCGTTTACACCGGCATTCCGCTCGCCGTGACCGGCGGCGTATTTGCACTCTGGATACGCGGCCTGCCGTTTTCGATTTCGGCGGCGGTAGGCTTCATCGCCCTCTCCGGCGTGGCCGTGCTCAACGGCGTGATGATGATTTCCTTCATCAACCAACTGCGCGAGGAGGGTAAAAGCGTGCGCGACGCCGTTACCGAGGGCGCGCTCACCCGCCTGCGCCCCGTGCTCATGACCGCGCTCGTGGCCGCGCTCGGCTTCGTGCCGATGGCGCTGGCGACAGGGCCCGGCGCGGAGGTGCAGCGCCCCATCGCGACCGTCGTCATCGGCGGCATCGCCACCGCCACCTTTCTCACCCTCGTGCTCCTGCCGACGCTCTACTGCTGGCTCGAACGCGACCGGCCCGCCTCGCAAACCAGCAACCACAACGCCTGATTTCCCATGAAAACACCACGCATCACCATCCTCGCCCTCATCAGCGCGCTCGCCCTCGCGACCGCGCTCCAAGCCAAGCCGATCCCCGGCCCCAAGGGAGGGCGCATCGTCACCACCGAGGCCCCGCACGTGGAGTTCCTCGTCGCGGAAAACCGCGCCGTCACCGTGTCATTTTATGACGCGGCGCTGAAACCCGTCGAGCCCGGCTCCCGCGTCGTCACCGCCGTCGCCGAGGCCAAGGCCGGCAAGGTGAAACTCGACCTCGCCCCCGGCAAGGACGGCGCGCTCGTCTCGACCAAGCCGCTCCCAGAAGGCGACGGCTACACCATCGTTCTGCAAGTGCGCGACAACGCCGCCGCAAGGCCCAGGAACTACCGCATCACCTATCACGACGAAGTCTGCGGCGGGTGCAAACGCGCCGAATATGCGTGCATTTGCGAGGATGCGGGCGGCGACGGACACAAGCATTGAACCGCAGGACGGCATGAAAACAATCATCGCATTTATCCATCTGCCGTCAAAAGCGCGACATTCCCGGATAGTTGGCCCATAAGACTATCTCCATGAGCCAGACCAAACACGATGAAAACTCCGGCCACGATTCCGGCGGCGGCCACGATTCCGGCTGCTGCTGCGGGCATGACCATTCGCCGGAAGGCGTTGGGGCGGTGACGATCAGCCTCGCCGTGTCGGGCCTGCTCACCGGCGCGGCGCTGGCCGGCCATGCGATGAACTGGCTGCCCGAAGGCGCGCTCGCGTTCGTCGGCATTGCGGCGATGTTATCCGGCGGCTGGTTCCTGCTGCCCAAGGCGTGGGCGGCGATCCGCCGTCTGCGCCCGGACATCAACCTCCTCGTCGTGCTCGCCGCCGCCGGCGCGTCGATCATCGGCGAATGGGTCGAAGCCTCCGCCGTGGTGTTCCTGTTTGGCGTGGCGGAGTGGCTCGAAGGCTGGGCGGACCGCCGCGCCCGCCGCGCCACGGCGGCCCTCCTCGAACTCGCGCCTAAAAACGCGCTGGTCAGGCGCGACGGGCGCTTCGTGGAGGCGCCGGTAGAAACGGTCGCGGTCGGCGAGGTCGTGACCGCCCGCTCCGGCATGGGTATCCCGCTTGACGGCCAGGTTGTCTCCGGCGAGTCCGCCGTCAACCAAGCGCCGATCACCGGCGAATCAGCGCCGGTGGACAAGAAGCCGGGCGACACCGTCTTCGCCGGCACGATCAACGGCGAGGGGTCGCTGGAAATCAAAGTCACGAAGGCAAGCGGAGACACCACGCTGGCCCGCATCATCCGCCTCGTGGAGGAGGCGCAGGAACAGAAGGCGCCGACCCAGCGCTTCGTGGATGTGTTCGCGCGCTACTACACGCCGCTGGTCGCGCTGGCCGCGCTGGTGGTGTTTCTCGTTCCGCCGCTGCTCATGGCCGGCGAATGGACCGCGTGGCTCTACCGCGCCTGCGTGATCCTCATCATCGCCTGTCCCTGCGCCCTGGTCATCGCCACCCCGGTCGGCATCGTGGCCGGCCTGACCGCGCTCGCCCGCCGTGGCGTCCTCGTAAAAGGCGGCGCGCACCTCGAAACCATCGCGCGGCTCAAGGCGATCGCGGTGGACAAGACCGGCACCATCACCGAGGGCAAACCCACGGTGCAGGCCGTGGAGCGAAGCGGCGCCGCCTCCGACGGGGAGATCCTGCGCATCGCGGCGGCGATCGACGATCACTCCGCGCACCCGCTCGCCAAGGCCGTGGTCGCCTGCGCGAAGGAGCGCGGCGTCGCCTTCCCGCGCGCCGGGAACTACCAGAACCGCCCCGGTCGCGGGGCGGAGGGTGTCGTTGACGGGCGCGCGTGTTTCGTCGGCAACCACCGCTTCGCGCACGAGCTCGGCGTGTGCTCGGAGGACCTGGAGCAACGGCTCGCCGCCATCGAGGGCGAAGGGGTGTCCGTCGTCGTGGTCGGGCACCGTCCGCTTGACGGCTGTCGCGGCGGAGTGCTGGGTCTCCTCGCGGTCGGCGACACGCTGCGCCCCCGCGCGAGACAGGCGGTCGCCGACCTGCACGCGGCGGGCGTGGAACAGATCGTCATGCTAAGCGGCGACAACCAGCGCACCGCCGGCCACATCGCCCGCCAGGTCGGCATCGACGAGGCGCGCGGCGACCTGTTGCCCGACGACAAGGTCGCGGCGGTGAAGGTGCTGCGGGAAAAATACGGCGTCGTCGCCATGGTCGGCGACGGCGTGAACGACGCTCCCGCGATGGCGACCGCCAGCGTGGGCATCGCGATGGGCGCGGCCGGCGCCGACGCCGCCATCGAGACGGCGGACATCGCGCTCATGCGGGACGAACTGGGCGGGATTACCGAGACGATCCGCCTCGGACGGAGGACCATGTCGATCATCTATTTCAACATTGCCTTCGCGCTGGGGCTGAAGGCTCTGTTCCTCGTGCTGACTCTGCTGGGTCACGCCAGCCTGTGGCTCGCCATTCTCGCGGACACAGGCGCCACCCTGCTCGTGGTCGCCAATACGCTCCGGCTTCTGCACGCCCCAAAGACGGCCGCCGCGATCCCCGGGGCCGGATAGAGCATTTCCCGTTTATTCTGACACCTGTAGGGCGCGACCTTGTGTCGCGTCGCGGGCACCAAACCGGCCTGACACAAGGTCAGGCCCTACGGGGGCATGGTTGACTCACGACAGAATAAATAGGAAATGCTCCAGCCTCACACAGCCTGCAAATCCAGCAGGCACTTCCGCCCTGCGTATGCAAATGGGGTTAGGCTTTTAAATTTATATGCTGAATCGCAAAAAACAAGGCCGACACCCGTGGAGCGGCCTCTTATTTAACCACACTTCAGTGCGAGCACTGACCTAAACATACCAAGAAAACAATAAAGAAAATAGCTGCAAGAGGCCCGTATATAATCAAATCACCGCAACCACGATTGCGTGTCAAAAAAGAATCTTCTGTTGTGCGGACCCGTTGCGGTGCTTGCGGTGTTTGCTGCTGAATTGGACGTATCGGATGACCACATTGCGGACACGCCACTGCTTGGTCAGAGACTTGCTTCTGGCAGTCAGGACAAGTGATGAGTGGCATAACTTATTGTGGTGTATTCTATTTTTTTTCAGAAGCTTTAGCAATAGCCTCTGTCACTGTTTGTATACCAGTTGGAGAAAATAAAACAGTTACGGAACTTTCGCTATATGGCGTCACGCGAACGACCAAAGAATCGACTGCGCCCAATTTCTTCAAAAAATCGTTCACATCACCAGGAGTAAACATAGCTTTATGATCTGTAGATATAGACCACTTTTGATTTATAGGATTTTCCTTTCCGAAACGCAACGTCACATCGATGTCATCTGACCCCAGAAAGGTATCATAAACAATATAAGCACTGAGATCTCCTTCTTTATAGCGCACAATTAGAACTGGCTTATCCATGCCAAAGCGCACTTTTACAGGCGTGTCCGCTTCAAGGGAGCCAATCACTGTTTGCGAATCATCAATAGGAGAAATGTCCACCTTGATTCTCCACTTTCCGTTTGTTTCTAACCTAGTATTCGATACAGGGCTTAACTTATATTTCACGGCTATGGCATCGTATGCAGCCAGTCGCTCAATGCTATTCGGTATAACTGCGGCTACTGCGATTTCTTTTTTTATGTCTTCTTGGGCAACTAGTCCTGTGGTTAATATCAGGCAAACGATGATGTGTCTCATATACTTTTGGCTAAAATGTAAGGCCAAACTAAGTTTGGTTTTTGCAGGATGAGTCATGGTAAGCATGATTGCAGTAACCCCATGGCAGTCAATGTCATTTTGAGTTCAACTTGGTTTTTGATGCAGGCGGATTAAAAGCGGCCCGGCACGCACGTGGCAGACGGGCTGGGGGATCGGTTGTGGCTTTGGGCGTGGTTTATTGCCCGGTGCCGACAAGCAGGCGTTCCAGTTCGCGGACGCCTTCCGATGCGCCGCATTGCAGATGGCAGATACCGCCCGCCGCCGATGCGCACGGAGGGTTCTCCGCTATTTTCGATGGCTGAAAACAACCAATAAAATAGCCACAAAGAGGCACAAGAAATCACCCAATCCTGTGCCTCTTTGTGGCCATCGAAAGCAAACTGGTCATTCAAAATAGACAGGAACCCGCACGGGATCGGTTTTATGTCAGGACTTACAAGGGGGTGACGGCTTCGAGGCGCAGGACGGGGCGGGCGGCGGCGCGGGTGGCGGGGAGGTCGAGGGTGAAACGGACTTCCCAGTCGTTTTGATCCTCGGGGTCGATGAGGACTTGGGCGAGGTGGAGCTCGGCGGTGTCGCGCGCGCGGAGCGCGGCTTCGTCCTCGAGCCAGTGCGTGTGTTTCGCGGAGCGGCCTTCGGGGTCGAGACGGAAACGCGCGCGGGCTTCGAAATAGGGCGCGAAGAGGATTTCGAGGCGGCGCGCGGCGATTTTTAGTTGTTGCTCGCGGTCGGGCGGGATGTCGGTTGCCCGCGCCTCTTTTTCGGCGGCGGAGTCGTAGTCGCGGGCGGCGATGTCTTGCAGGAAGGACAGAATCGAGGCGCGGACCTGGCGGCGGAATCCGGCGGCGTCGCGCGTGATGTCGTAGTTCGACGGGCGCGCGGGCTTGTCGGAGGCGGCCTCGGGTGCGATGTAATCAGGATCGCGCAGACGTTCCCATTCCTCGAGGAGACTGGAGTCGATGCCTTGGATGAGTTCGCGGAACCAGGTTTCCATTTCGAGGACTTCCTCTGTTTTCGCGGTGTCAGGGACGGTCTGGGCGAGGACTTTGTAGGTTTGCGAGAGATGGCGGAGGAGGAGCCCCTCGGAGCGTTCGAGCCCGTATTCGCGCACGTAGGCGGAGAAGGATTGGTAGCGCTCATACATCTCGCGCGCGATGGATTTGGGGCGCACGTTTTCGTTTTCCACCCAGGGGTGCGTGGCGGCGAAGCGGTTGAAGGTGTCGTAGAGAAAATCGCGGAGGGGCTTGGGGTGTTCGAGTTCTTCGAGCTTGGCCATGCGTTCCTCGTAGGGGATGTCGGCGGCTTTCATGCGGGCGAGTTCGTCGGTCTTCAGGCGGTCGAGCTGGCGGCGCAGGATGGTGTCGGGGTCCTCGACAATGGATTCGCAGAGCGTGAGCACATCGAAGGCGTAGTCGGGCGAGGCGCGGTCGAGGAGCGGGAGCGTGTCGATGAGGTAGAGGGAAAGAGCCTGGTGCAGGGAAAAGTCGTCCTGAAGCTCGATATTGACGCGGAGTTTGCTGCCAGTGGGCGCGGGCGGTTGTATCCATCCTATGATACGGCGTTCGAGGAGGGAGCGGAAGAGCTGCCAGACGCGGCGGAGGTGGGCTTTTTTGCGGGCGGGCGGCTCGTGGGAGTCGGCGATGAGGCGGCGCATGACGCGGCAGCCGTCGGCGTCGCGGCCGAGCACGTGGAGGAGCATGCCGTGCGAGACGGCGAAGCGCGACTGGAGCGGCTCGGGCGGGGCGGTCATGAGTTTTTCGAAGGTCCTCGCGTCCCAGCCGGGCGTGCCTTCGGGGGCTTTTTGTTTCGCGGGCGGTTTCTTTTTTCCGCCGGAGGATTTCGCGGCGGCGGCCTTGGCCTCGGCGAGTTTGTTGGCGATGATGTGCTCGGGCGCCTGGACGACGACGTGGCCGACGGTGTCGAAGCCCTTGCGTCCGGCGCGGCCGGCAATCTGGCGGAAGTCGCGGACGTTGAGGATGGCGGCTTTCTGGCCGTCGTATTTCCAGAGTTTGGTGAAGACGACGGTGCGGATGGGGACGTTGATGCCGACGCCGAGGGTGTCGGTGCCGCAGATGAGCTTGAGGAGGCCGCGCTGGGCGAGCTGCTCGACGAGGATGCGGTAGCGCGGGAGCAGGCCGGCGTGGTGCACGCCGATGCCGTGGCGCAGCCAGCGTTTCATGTCGCGTCCGTAGGGGCTGTTGAAGCGCACGGATTCGAGCGCGGCGGCGAGGGCGGCTTTCTCGTCGCGGGTGCAGACGGCGAGCGAGGTGAGATCCTGCGCGGCCTCGGAGGCTTCGCGCTGGGTGAAATAGACGAGGTAAACGGGCGCGCGCCGGGTGGCGAGGAGATCGGCGACGCGCTCGTTGAGCGGGGTTTCGCTGTATTCAAACTCGAGCGGCACGGGGCGCCGGTCGCCGCGGATGGTGACGGCGGGCGCGCCGGTGAGGCGGGTGAGCTCGCGCTCGATGAAGGCGGTGTCGCCGAGCGTGGCGGACATGAGGAGGAAGCGGGCGCGCGGCAGGGTGAGGAGCGGCACCTGCCAGGCGACGCCGCGCTCGGGGTCGGAGTAATAGTGAAACTCGTCCATGATGACGGCGCTGACGGCGTCGGCGCGCGGGCCGCCTCCGAGGGCGATGTTGGCCAGAATCTCGGCGGTGCAGCAAAGGACGGGGGCATGCGGGTTCACGGAGGCGTCGCCGGTCATCATGCCGACGTTTTCGGGGCCGAAATCGCGGCAGAGGGCGAGGAACTTTTCGTTGACGAGGGCTTTTATCGGGCAGGTGTAAACCGAGCGGCGGGGCGCGGCGGGCGCGTGGGCGCAGAGTTCCTTGAAGTGGAGCGCGGCGGCGACGAGGGATTTGCCGGAGCCGGTGGGCGTGGCGAGGATGACGTTGGAGCCGGCGAAGAGTTCGAGCACGGCCTCCTCCTGCTCGGGGTAAAGCTCCATGTGGCGTTCAGACATGACCGCGAGGAAACGCGCGAGGACGGCGTCGGCATCGGCTGTCGGCGGTAGAGGAGCTAGCGGAGCAGGTGACATGGAAATCGGGGTCGCTTGGCGACCAGCTTAAGTTGAAGTGAGGAAGCGAGGCGAGGAGGCGAAGGTTCGTTCTTAAACTTAAACTTCAAACTTAAACTGGCCGCGCAGCGGCCCGCCCTAAACATAAACCCCGCCGCCCAGCAGGCGCTCGCCGTCGTAGAGCGCGAGGATCTGGCCCGGAGCCAAGGCGCGCTGCGGCTCGCGGAAGCGGATCGTCGCGCTGCCTCCCCCGCCCTCGCCCGCCCCGTTTTCCTCGTCGGGAATGAACTCCAGCGCCACCCGCGGATCGCGGTAACGCACGCGACCCTCGATCCAGCGCGACCCGGCGACGGGCTTCTCCACCCAGCTCAGCGAATGCACACGCACCTCGCTGGTGAACAATCCCGGCGCCTCCGGCCCGTCAAACGCGACCAGCAACGCGCGATCCTCCGCGCGCTTTCCCACCACCACGTAGTTTTTGAAGTCCGTGTTGGACGGGATGCCGATGCCCTTGCGCTGGCCGATGGTGTAATAATGCAGTCCGCGATGCGCGCCGAGCACGCGCCCGTCGCCCGCCCGCACGACCGGGCCCGGCTCGTCGGGCACGTATTGCCGCAAAAAATCCTGCATGCGCACCTGCCCGATGAAGCAGATGCCCTGGCTGTCCTTTTTCGCCGCCGTGGCCAGCCCGGCCTCCGCGGCGATGCGGCGAAGCTCCGGCTTCGGCAGGCCGCCGATCGGGAAGCGCGCCGCCCGCGCCTGCTCCTGGCCGAGCATGGCGAGAAAATACGTCTGGTCCTTGTTCTTGTCCGCGCCCTCGATGATCGAGCACGAGCCGTCCGCGTGCTCCACGCGGCGCGCGTAATGCCCGGTCGCGACGGCGTCGAAGCCGTGCTCCCGCGCCCATGCCAGGAAAACGCCGAACTTGATCTCGCGGTTGCACATCACGTCGGGGTTCGGCGTGATGCCGTTCTTGTATCCGTCCAACAAATACGCCACGACGCGCCCGCGGTATTCCTCCATCAGGTTGACCACGCGGAAGGGAATCCCGATCTGTTCCGCGACGGCGCGGGCGTCCTCGATGTCCTGCTGCCACGGGCAGTCGCCGATGACGTTGTCCTCGTTGATCCAGTTTTTCATGTAGGCGCCGGACACGTCGAGGCCGGCGCGCTTGAGCACGAGCGCGGCGACCGAGCTGTCCACCCCGCCGGACATGGCGACCAGAATTTTTTCAGATGCAGACACGCGGAAAAGCACGCCGGAGGGCGGGCCGCATTGTCAATCCCGCACACCAAGCATCTCCTTTACGCAAAAATGCTCGCAAAACAGTCGCGCTTGGTTATGTCATTGGTCCTGCGCGACAAACCGTGGCGCGGCCTTTTCCATCATGCAAATCGGAGTGGACAGTTTCGTATCAACCGCGCATGGCGGTCCTCCGGGCGATGCCGCGCGTGTGCAGGAGTTGCTGGAGCAAATCGAGCTCGCCGACCAGGTCGGCCTCGATGTGTTCGGGGTCGGCGAACACCATCGTCCGGACTATGTGTCCTCGGCGCCCGCCGTGCTGCTCGCGGCCGCGGCGGCGCGCACCAGGCGCATCCGTCTCGCCAGCGCCGTGACGGTGCTGAGCTCGGACGATCCCGTGCGCGTCTTCCAGCAGTTCGCCACGCTCGACCTGGTCTCGCACGGGCGCGCGGAGATCATCGCGGGACGAGGCTCATTCACCGAATCGTATCCGCTTTTCGGATTCGACTTGGACGACTACGAAGAGCTTGCCGCCGAGAAGCTGGAGCTGCTGCTGAAAATCCGCGCCGGGACGCGGGTGCGCTGGTCGGGCCGCCACCGGGCCGCGCTTACCGGCCAGGGAGTCTGGCCGCGTCCGCTGCAAAACCCGCTGCCCGTGCGCATCGGCATCGGCGGCTCCCCGCAGTCCGCCATCCGGGCCGGCGCGCTAGGCCTGCCGCTCACGCTCGCCATCATCGGCGGCCAGGCGGCGCAATTTCGCCCGGTCCTGAATTTATACCGCGAGGCCTGGCGCAAATCCGGTCATCCCGGCGAAACGCTCGACATCGGGATTCATTCCCTCGGCTTTCTGGCCGATGGTGCGCCGGAGGCGCGCGACATTTTCTGGCCGGCCTACCGGGATGTGTTCGGGCAAATCGGCCGCGAGCGCGGCTGGCCTCCGCCGACGCGTCCGCTGTTCGACGCGCAATGCGCCCCTGCCGGCGCGTTTCTGGTCGGAGATCCCGAAGCCGTGGCGGAAAAGATCCTCGCCGAGAGCCAGGCGCTCGGCGGCATCACGCGCATGACGCTGCTGCTGGACAACCGGGTGCTGACGCACGCGCAACTCATGCATGCCATCGAGCTGCTGGGCACTCGGGTGGCGCCGCTGGTGCGGAAGGGCGCGTGAGCCTTCAGCGTTTCCCCGCGCCTTCGTCGATCCAGAGCGCGCAACTGAGCGGCGGGAACTGCATGCGGCTGGCCACCGGCATCCCGAAGCGCACGCCGCGCCCGTGGAAGAAATGCTCCTGGTCGGCAAGTTGCAGCCATTTGCCGGCCGCCACGTCCTCCGGGATTTCCATGTCGACATCGTGCGGCGACGGGTTGACGGCGAAGAGCAGGCGCTCGCGTCCGAGGCTGTGGTCGGCGTTGTAGAGCGTGACGGCGGCGCCGGAGCCGTTGGCGAAAAAGAAGCGGAAAAAGCCGTCGCTCGCGCGCGAGTAGTGGCGCAGGAGGCGGCCCGAGTCGCCCAGGCGGAACGCGATCCAGTCCGCGAAATACTCATGCGTCGCCGGGAAACGCCGGATGCGCCGGTAGTCGAGCGCGTTGAGGTCGCCGCGCTGGTAGGTGTTGTTCACGCCGCCCTTGGAGCGCAGGAAATCCTGCCCGGCCGAGAGCATCGGGATGCCGACCGACATGAAGAGCACGGCCGCCATCAGGTGCGTGCGGCGGCGGTCGTTCGCCGTGGGCGTGGCGCCGTCGTTGTTCGGGTTCTCGGTGATGACGTCGAGCCAGGCGCGGTCGTCGTGCGACTCGGTGTAGTTGACGGTCTGCGCGGGCCATTTCGCGAAATGCCAGGGGGAGCCTTTCAGGAAATACTCGTAGGTCTCGTGCGTGCCCCCGCCGCGCACGTAGTCGCGGAGGAAATTCCTGTATCCATCGTTCCATGACGCCCAGCCGGTGTCGCGCAGTTCGCCGGCGATGTGCCCGCGGAAGCTCCAGGGCTCGGCGATGAGGATCACGTCGGGTTTCACCCGCTTGAGCTCCAGCTCGATCTCGCGCAGCACGTCCACGCCGAGCAACTCGGCGAGGTCGAATCGAAAGCCGTCCACGCCGTAGCGCTCGACCATGAAGCGGCAGCTGTCGGTGATGAGGCGCCTCGCCATCGCGGCGTCAGCGCGCAGGTCGTTGCCGCAGCCGCTCCAGTTCGAGAGCGTGCCGTCGCGGTCCTGGTGGAAATAATAATACTGGTCCACCATCAGCAGGTGCGCGGGGTCGCCGACGTGGTTGTAAACGACATCGAGGATCACCGCCATGCCGCGCTTGTGAAACGCCTTCACGAGATCCTGGAACTCGCGCACGCCGGACGCCTGAGAGGGCTGGAGCGCGTAACTGCTCTCGGGGGAGAAGTAGTTGCACGTCATGTAGCCCCAGTGGTATTCGGTCATCTCGCGGTTGTCGAATTCCTGGACGGGCTGGAGCTCGACCGCGTTGACCCCGAGCTGATGCAGGTAGAACTCCTCGCTTTCCACCCATTTGCGCAGGCCGGTGAAGCCGCGGCGCTCCTCGTCGGCGAGCTTGATCGGAGCCCTGGCCGTGAGATCGCGCACATGCGCCTCGGCGATCACGAGATCCTGCCACGCGGGCGTCCTGAAGCTGCGGTCGGGTTTCGGCCAGCGCCCGAGATCAACGACCACGCCCGGCCCCATGCGGTCCACCGTGGCGAGCGCGTAGGGGTCGAGGATGCGCTGCGCGGGATCGAAGCGCCCGAGTTCGTTTTTCGGGCCGTCGATGTGATACCAGTAATACCAGCCGGTGAGCTCCTGCTCGAGCGCGACCTCCCACACGCCGTCATCGCGGCGCGAGAGCGGATAACGATGCGGCGAATTCTCATAGGCGAGGTCGTTGCACAGGCAGAGTTCCACGCGGCTCGCGCGCGGCGCGAAAATGCGGAACAGCGTCTCGCCCTGCAGCACGATGGCGCCGAGGGCGACGTCGCTCTGCTGGCGGAAAAAATACTCGCCCGGGCGGAGCGTCACGCCGTCCTCGTTTTGCCAGCGCACGCGGATGTCGGCCGAGAGATCGACGGGCTCGTCCAGCGTGAACGCGAACAAATGCCGCCCCGTGCGCTCGGGGATGATCTGGAAATTGACATTGCCCGCGTCGTCGCGGGCGGCGTTCGGCGCGTCATAGGGCACGGGCAGCCAGACATGCCCGCCGGTGACAAACTTGAACCGCATCGGCGGCGCGCCGAAAAAACGCTCGGCGCGGCCGCACCACATGAACACGTCCGCGCCATCGAGCCTGGTCAGGTGCATGCGCCATTCGTCGCTGCCGACGGCGTGCTGCCAGTTGTTGAAATCGCCCGCCAGATAGACGGTCACGCCCGGCTCGCGAAGCTGGCGGTGCTGGTCGAGCCACAGGTAAAAAAAGATTTCGCCCTTGACGCCGACGTGGTAGCCGCTGCGCCGCGCGAACAGAAACTCGGGGATCTTCAGCAAGGTCGCCATGCGCGGCCCGTCCGCGCCAAGCGAGAGCGGCGGCATGGCGCGCGCCTTCCAGTCGGCGGCGAGTTCGACGACGCCGCGCCTGGATGTTTCCATCCACGCTTGAATGATCTTCTTTTCGCGGCTGCGTGTCGGCATGAGCAGGCGCATCATTCAACAAGCCCCTCCCGGCTCAAGACGGAAAACGGCCGCCCCTGGCAGAACTGTGCGCCCGCCGGGCCCTGCACGCGTGCTATTTGTTTTTCACCCCAAGCTCTTCCATGCGCTTGCGCAACGTGGCCCGGGTCATGCCGAGTTTTTCGGAGGTGCGCGCAAGATTGCCGTTCTCGGCTTTGTAAACGCGCACGATCATCTCGCGTTCCAGGCGCTCGAGAATCGGTTCGTTGCCTGCCGAGAGATGGGCGTGAAGAAAATCAAGCGCGCTGTCGATGGTCAGCGCTCCCGCCGCCCCCGCCGGGACGACATGCTCGGCCGGCGTCCGCGCGCCGGCGGCGGGCATGGCTTCGCCGGTGGCGGCGGGCGATGCCTCAAACGGCGCCACGCCGCCCGCCTGCGCAACAGGGGCGGCCGGTTGCGACGCCGTCATCACCGGCGGCTGCGCCGGAACAGCCGCGGCGGCGGCCGGCGCCGGCGCGACCGCGCCCTCGACCACCGCGAGGATTTCCTGCGGCAGGTCCTTCAAGAGGATCGTGTCCCCCTGCGCGATGACGGCGCTGCGGTAGATCACGTTTTCCAATTCGCGCACGTTGCCCGGCCAGCGGTGGCGGGTGAGCACGCCCATCGCCTCGGGCGAGACCTTGTTCACGCGCGTCTTTTTCTGGCGGACGAGGTTTTGCAGGCAAAAGTCCACGATCTGCGGGATGTCGCCGTCGCGGTCGCGCAGCGCGGGCATGCGGATGCGCACGACGTTGAGGCGGTAGTAGAGATCCTCGCGAAAGGTCTTCTCGCGGATCATCGTCTCGAGATCCTTGTTCGTCGCGGCGAGGATGCGCACGTCCACCTTGATCGTCTCGGTGCCGCCGACGCGCTGGATTTCGCCCTGCTGGAGCACGCGCAGGATCTTGGTCTGCGTGGCGAGCGCCATGTCGCCGATCTCGTCGAGGAAGATGGTGCCGCCGTCGCAGAGCTCGAACTTGCCGAGCCGCTGGTTGGTCGCGCCGGTGAAGGAGCCCTTCTCATGGCCGAAGAGCTCGCTCTCGATCAGGTTGTCCGGAATGGCCGCGCAGTTGACGGCGATGAAGGGCTTGTTCGCGCGGTGGCTGTGCTTCCAGATGGAGCGGGCGACGAGTTCCTTGCCCGTGCCGCTCTCGCCGGTGATCATCACGGTCACATCGCTGGCGGTGACCTGCCCGATGATTTTGAACACGTCCTGCATCGGCTGCGAGCTGCCGACGATGCCTTCCTTGTAGTCCTCGCTGTTGATGCTGGGTTTGTAGGCGCTGGAGGCGCGCATGTCGTCATGGGCCTTGAGCGCGTTTTCGGCCAGCGAGAGCACTTTTTGCGGCTCGAAAGGTTTCATGATGTAGTCAAACGCGCCGTATTTCATCGCCTCGATGGCGGTCTGCGCAGTGCCGAACGCGGTCATGAGGATGACCATCTGGCGCGGATTGACGGAGCGGATGTGCTGCAGCGCGTCGAGCCCGCTCATGCCGCTCATGCGCACATCGAGAAAAATCAGGTCGGGCGGGCTTTTTTTCACGATGGCGATGCCCTGCTCTCCGCTCGCGGCTTCCATGACCTGATATTTGCGCGAGGACAGGACGCGGGACAACGAGTAGCGGACTTCGGAATCATCGTCTATCACGAGGATGCTCGGTAACTTGGATGCGGGTTCGGACATGGGCGGGTTTGCAAAGGAGGTTTACTGGCTTGCGATTGGTGCAACTGCACACGACAAGACGAGTCTTACTTTTAGTCAATGCGAGGCTCGTCAATCAGTTTGTTTCGCATCGTCGGCATAAGGCTGGAGATGCATTTTACCTTTCTGTTACTGCTCGGTTACGCCGCATGGGAGGGGTGGTCCGGCGTGCCCGAGGCGCCTTGGCTCGGCATGGCTTGGTTTGTCATGTATGTGTTGCTGGCGTTTGGCTGCGTGGTGCTGCACGAATTCGGGCACGCGTTGACCGCGAGGCGTTTCGGTGTGCGCACACGGCGCATTCTGCTCACGCCCATCGGCGGGATGGCCGAGTTTGAGTCCATCCCGCGCAAGCCGCTCCAGGAAATCGCCATCGCGTTCGCGGGACCGGCGGTGAATTTTGTATTGGTCGGCCTGATACTGCTGTTTGTGGACTTTCCCGGGCCGCATGACCTGCTGATGCTGTCATTCGCCCCGTCCGCGATTTTCAAGCAGCTCGTCGCCATTAATCTTGTGCTCGGCTGCTTCAACCTCGTCCCGGTTTTCCCGATGGACGGAGGCCGCGTCCTGCGCGCCGCGCTCGCGCTGCGGCTGTCCTACCTGCGCGCCACGCAAATCGCCTCGTGGGTGGGCAAGACGCTCGCGGTGCTCGCCGCGCTGGCCATGCTCTTTGTGGTGGGCAACCCGATGGGCGCGGTGCTCTTTGCGTTTATCTTCTACGCGGCCGACCGCGAATACAAGATGGTGCGCCAGCGCGAGACCGAGGCCGAGTTCTGGCGGCAATGGATGGAGCGATTCCAAGCCCCGCCGCCTCCACCGCCGTCCGCTTGAAGCCGCGACCGGCGGCTTTACGATTGAAGTCAACCGTAAACCGCCTCCGCGCTTTCCCCGTCCCGCCCCGTGCCTTTAGGGTCGCGGTGTCTTTTCCCTTCCGCCGTTTCCTGCCTTCCCCATCACGCCAATGACACCCTCCAGACACGCCGCCCTGTCCGTGTTTTCCACGCTCGCCGGCATCGCGGTTTCCCTGCCCGGCGTCGCGCGCGGGGATGCTCCGCGCAACGCCACCCCGGCTCCCTCCAGCCCGAAGGCCCAGGGCGCCCCCGCCGGCGCCCTCCCCCCGCCCAACGTCATCGTCTTCATCACCGACGACGAAAGCTGGCTGGAACGCTCCGCCTACGGCTGGTCCAACCTGCCCACGCCGCACTTTGACCGCGTCGCCCGCGAGGGCGTGCTCTTCAACCGCTGCTACACCTCCGCGCCCTCCTGCGCGCCGTCCCGTGCCTCGCTCCTCACCGGGCGCAACTTCTGGGAGCTGGAGCAGGGCGCGTTCATCCAAGGCTGGTTGCCGGCCAAATTCCCCCGCCTGCCCGACCTGCTCCAGTCCGCCGGCTATCACACCGGCTATACCGGCAAAGGCTGGGGACCGGGCCTCCTCCCCCCCGACGCGCCCAAAAAAAATCCCGCCGGCACCGCTTACAACCAGCTCAAGCGCAAGGCCGAAAAGGGCATGAGCAACATCGACTACCCGGCCAATCTCAACGCGTTTCTGGACCAGCGCCCCGAGGGGAGTCCCTTCTATTTCTGGATCGGTTCCATCGAGCCGCACACGCCCCTCGATCCGGATAATTACAAAAAGCTGGAGGCGCGGCACGGCATCAAGCTGGGCGACGTCACGATGCCCGGCTTCGTGCCCGACACGCCCGAGATGCGCCGCACCCGCGCCGCCGTCCAATATGAAATCTGCCACGCCGACGACGACCTGGGCCGCGTCATCGAAACGCTCGAACGCCGGGGCCTGCTCGAAAACACCATCATCTTCGTCACCGGCGACAACGGCACGCAGATCCCCTACTCCAAGGCCACGCCCTACGACTGGGGCGTGCACGAGCCGCTCGCCGTCATGTGGCCCGCGCGCGTGAAACCGGGCCGGCGCGTGGACGACTTTGTCAATTTCGCCGACTTCGCCCCCACCATCCTCGCCGCCGCCGGCGCCGCCATTCCCGGTGGCATGAGCGGACGCAGTTTTCTCGACGTGCTCCTCTCCGAAAAAACCGGCCGCATCGACCCGGCGCGCTCGTGGACGGTCACCGGCCTCGAATGGCACGGCGAACTCCCTCCCTACAGCAGCGCCGCCCGCGCCATCCGGGACGAACGCTACCACTACATCGCCAACTACGCCATCCGGCCCGCCAACCGCACCCCCGCCGGACGCGGCGCCCCGGCAGAACTCAAACCCGGCGAGATCTGGGAAGAACTCTACGACTGCGAAACCGATCCGTGGCAACTGACCAACCTCGCCGCCTCACCCGCGCACGCCGAAACCAAAGCGCGCCTGGCCGGACAACTGCGCGACTACCAGCTCCAAACCCGCGATCCGCGCGCCACCGGCGACATGAAGCTCTTCGACGAAACCCGTGCGCTCGTGGAAGGGCGCAAGAAAAACAACTACCAAGACTGACCCTCCGCCTATGCACCATCCCGCCCCCATCCTCCTGGCCGCCGTACTCGCCGCCTCGCCGCTCGCGGCCGACGACGGTTTCTACAAATACACCACCTATAATCCCGACCAGCCGGTGCACACGCTTTCCGCGAAGGACTTTGCCGCGCCCTCCGGCTTCGCCAAGCCCCAGACTTGGTGGCACTGGATAAACGGCAACGTCTCCCGCGAAGGCATCGAGGCCGACCTGCGCGAGATGGCCGACAAGGGCTACGGCTTCGCGCGCATCTTTTCCGTCAACAGCGTCAAACACCAGGGACCGCTTCTCTTCGCGTCGCCCGAGTGGTTCGACAACTTCAAGTTCACCGTCGAGACCGCCGCGAAATACGGCATGGGCATCGGCATCCACAACTGCGACGGCTGGTCCGAGGCCGGCGGCCCGTGGATCACGCCCGAGCTCTCCATGAAGGAGCTCACGCTGAAAACCATCCGCGTCACCGGCGACGGCTCCGAGCAATCCATTCCCCTCCCCGCCCTCGACCGCCAACTCGACTTCGCCCGCGACATCGCCGTGCTCGCATGGCCCTCGCGCCGCCCCGCCATGCTCGCCATGCACCAGCCGAGCGCCCTCCGCCGCGTGTATCCGGCTAACGACTACACGCGGGTCGGCGGCGGGCGGAAGGAGTTCGTCCCCGGCCCCGGCGGCCTGCCCGGACGCGGCAATGAACCTCTCGCGACCGGCCTCCGCGAGCGCGCCGGCCCCGGCGACGAAGGCGGCCTCGCGCTCCTCTTCGACGGCGTGGCCGACGAGAAACGCGCCGCCTTCTCCTACGAGAAAACCTCCCCCGGCCAGTTCACGGGTGTCACCCTCGAATTTGCCGAGCCATTCGAGGCCGCGGGTGTCTTCACCGAGGTTTATTGGATGTATGAACTTCCCCTGAACATCTTCCTCGAAGCATCCGATGACGGCGTGAACTTCGAGAAAGTCTGCGAACTCCAGTTCCGCCAGTCCGACACCACCGCCGCCTTCGCGCCGCGCCGCGCCAAGTTCTGGAGAATCGTCCGCTACCAAAGCAAAAATCCCACCGAGCGCGTCCTCCGCGGCGTCGTGCGCGAACACGAACTGCGCCTTTCCGAAGTCGAGCTGCTCGCCCCCGGCGAGAACTCCCGCGCCGCCTTCCCCATTGAAAACTTCCCCGCCAAGGCCGGCGTCACGGCTCCCAGCGGGCTCGCCTACGCCACCACCACGCCCTTCCCCGAAAAGCTCATTCTCAAACCCGGCGAAGTCCAAAACCTCACCGACCGCGCCACCGGCCTCGATCTCGCTCAAAGGAGCGCGGGCATTCCTGCCCGCGATTTCGCGGACAAGAATGTCCGCGCTCCCGACACTCCCTCCGCCACCCTCCGCTGGCGCGTCCCCGCCGGCGAATGGGTTGTCATGCGCATCGGCTACACCACCACCGGCAAGGTCGTCCATCCCGCCACGCCCGCCGGACGCGGCCTCGAGGTGGACAAGTTCGAGCCGTCCGCCGTCGCGCACCACTTCGATTCCTACGACCGCAAAATGATCGACGCCGCCGGCCCGCTCGCCGGGAAAACCTTCGCCGTCATCGAGACCGACTCCTGGGAGGCGGGGCACCAGAACTGGAGCGAAAATTTCGCCCAATACTTCCGCGAGCAAAACGGCTACGACATCCTGCCGTGGCTGCCCGTCTATGCCGGCGAGTGTATCGAAAGCGTGGATACCACGGAAAACTTCCTCCGCGACCTCCGCCGCACCTTCTCGACGCTCATCATGGGCAATTTCTACGGCAAGATGGGCTCGCTCACCCGCGCCGCCGGCCTGAAATACGAAACCGAGCCCGCCGGCGGCATCTACATGCGCGATCCGATGAATTCCTTCCGCGAGGCCGACTTCCCCATGACCGAGGTCTGGCAGGAGCCGCGCGAGCCCGGAGTCGTCGCCGGCATCCGCTCCGTCCTCGCCCGCGAAACCTCCAGCACCGCCCATTTCTATGGCAAGCAATACGTCACCTGCGAGGCGCTTACCAGCCGCAAGGGCAACTGGGCCGAAACCCCGTGGATCATGAAAGGCACGCTCGACACCCTCTTGCTCGCCGGCCCCAACGTCTCCGTTTTCCACACCTACACGCACCAGCCCGACGAGCGCGCGCCCGGCTGGCAGATGGAACCCTGGGGCGTTTCGCAAAACCGGAAAATGCCGTGGTGGCCGCTCTCCAAGGCGTGGTTCAGCTACATCGCCCGCGTCCAATACATGCTCCAGCAGGGCAAGTACGCCGCGCGCATCCTCTATCTCTACTCCGACGAAATTCCCACTCCGCCCATCTCGCTCTCCACCAAAACCGCCCTTCAATACGACATCATCAACGGCGACGGCGCCCGCGACTTCCTCCGCGTCGAAAACGGCCGGCTCCTCAGCCCCGGGCAGATGTGCTACGACGTGATGTTCGTCTCCCCGCAAACCAGCCTCCGGCTCGAAACCCTCGAAAAGCTGAAAACCCTTCTCGATGCCGGCGCCACCATCGCCGCCCAGTCAAAACCCGCCTTCAGCCCGACCCTCCGCGGCGGCGAGCCCGCCGCCGCCCGCTGGCGCGCCCTTGCCGACGAACTCTTCGGCGACAGCTCCAAGGCGGTTCGCAAAATCGGCGCCGGGCGTATCTTCACCGGTCACACGCCCGATGAAGTCATCGCCGCTCTCGCCCTCCCCGTGCCCTTCACCTACCGTCTCCTCCCCGTCAACAATTCCGCCGCTTCGGCGGGCAACAGCCCGCCGCCTCTCGGCCTCGATTACGGCAACGCCGCCGACCTCGCCTGGCAGCACCGCGAGCATGCCGACGGCACCGAGTGGTTCTGGATCATCAACCGCGACTCCGCCGCCGGCCGCTCCGGCATCATGTCCTTCCGCGTCACCGGCAAGGCCGCCTCCCTCTGGCATCCCGAAAGCGGAAAGACCGAGCCCGTCCCCGCCGCCGTCGAGGAAGACGGCTGCACCCGCATCCCGCTCTCGCTTGGGAAACTCGAAGGCGTTTTTGTGGTATTTCAAAATAATATTGAAAACAAAACGCCGCCGCCCGCCGCCGTGAAAATCATTTCCGATGGCGGCGAGGTTTTCCCGAAGCCCTCCGTTGAAGGCGTCGTCGACAACGCAAAAATCACCGGCGATTTCACCTTCGCCGTCACGGTTTCCCCGGCGGGCGACCGCAAGATCACGCAGGCCGCGTCGTCCGGCATCTGCCCGGGCATGGGCGGCAACGAGAACTTTGTCCTCTACCCGGAGCCCATTCACGAGAAACTGAAAGACGGCCGGCACGCCGCCGCGGGCCTGAGCGTGGGCAAAAATTCCATCGCCGTCTTCGAGCACGGCGCCGGCTACTTCAACAGCATCATCGTCTGGGACCGGCCCGTGGCGGAAGACACACAGGTCGCCGTGGTCTATAAAAACAACACTCCCACTTTATATATAAACGGAAAACAAGTCGCCGCCGCCGCGAAACCCTCGGGCCGCATCGTGCATCCGCCCGCCGCCATCCGCCCCTCCTACAAGGGCAAGTCCTCGGGCTACATCCTCGAAACGCCCTCCGCCGGTCCGATCGACAACACCAAAATATCGGGCGACTTCACCTTCGCCGTCACGGTTTCCCCGGCGGGCGACCGCAAGCTCACGCAGGCCGCCGCGGCCGGCATCGCCCCCGGAGGAGGCGGCAACGAAAATTTCGTGCTCTATCCCGAACAGATGCACTTGAAGATAAACGACCACCGGCACGCCTGCGCCGGCCTGAGCGTCGGGCGCAACTCCGTGGCCGTCTTCGAGCACGGCTCGGGCTACCTCAACAGCATCATCGTCTGGGACCGGCCCGTGGCGGACAACACGCAGGTTGCCGTGGTCTATAAAAACAACACGCCTGCTTTGTATATAAACGGAAAACAGGTCGCCGTCGCCGCGAAATCTTCCGGTCGCATCGTGCACCCGCCCGCCGTCATCCGCTCCGAATACAAAGGGCGCGCGGAGAATTTTGTGCTCGAAAAATCCGCGCTGTCCGCGCCCGAAATCGCCGCGCTTGCGGACAAGCCCGCCGGCGGGCTTGTTTTGCGGGCCAACCCCGCAGAAACCGCCGGAGCCCGGACAAAATCCGCCGGGCCGCGCCTTTTTGTGACGCGCGACGGCAGGCTCGCCGCCGAATTCACATCGCCCGGAAAACTGGAAATCGAAAAGGCGGGCGGCTCGAAAGTTGTTTTGGCGGCAGACGCCGTTCCCGCGCCGAAATCCATCCCCGGTCCCTTCACGGTCACCTTCGACGCCAAATGGGGCGCGCCGGCCGGACCGCGGCAATTCGGAAAGCTCGTCTCGTGGACGGAAAACTCCGAGCCCGGAGTGAAGCATTATTCCGGCGCGGCGGTTTATACAAAGGATCTCGACATCCCCGCGTCAGACCTCGCCGCCGGCATCCGTGTTTATCTCGAAATCGACCAGGTCTGCGAAGTCGCCGAAGTGTCGGTCAACGGCAAATCCGTCGGCACGCTCTGGCGTCCGCCCTACAAGCTCGATGTTACCGATTATATAAAAAAGGGCAAAAACACGCTCGCCATCACGGTGGCCAACACGTGGGTGAACCGCTGCCTTTACGATGCCACGCTCCCCGAGGGCGGGCGCCTCACGTGGGCCAACTCGATGCAGACGCATTATCCCGATCCGGCCACGATCAAGCCCGGAGATTATTTCCCGTGGAAATACGGCCCGCTGCCATCCGGGCTGATTGGAGAAATGCGGCTCGTTTATACAAAAATCGCCAGCGAAACACGCTGACGCGCGACCAGGTAGCACAGGCATTCCTGTCTGTTCGGTTTATACGGTTTGATATAATTTTTTCATTTAATATTGGCGCGGCAGCGCCGGTAGGGCGAAGCCTCCGGCTGAGCCGCGGCTCGGCAGGGACGCCTCGCCCTACCATTTGGGCCAATGTTGAAAGAAAATACTATAATGTGCGGCTTTGCCGTCGTCGCAGACCGGCACAGACAGGAATGCCCGTGCTATTTTGCGCGTCACTTCATCCGCCGGCCCGGGCGAGCAGCGCCTTGCGGCGGGCGGTGTCGGCTTTGCGGTTGGTGCGAATTTCCAGCACACGCACACCGGCGGGCGGAAGCGCCGCGATCAGTTGCGCGAATTGCGCCCAGTCGCGGATGAGAATGTGCCCGGCGCCGTGCGCCTCGCAAAGGCGGGCGAAATCGACTTGTTGCGGCGTGGCGAAATAATCCTCGAAAGGCGGCTCGAACGACGCGACGGGAAGATGCTCGAAAATGCCTCCGCCCTGATTGTTGATGAGCACGATGGTCAGGCTGCCGCGGAAGCGCGCGTTTCCGCCGATGAGAAACCCGTTGGTATCGTGGAGCAGCGAAAGATCTCCGGTGAGCAGCACCGCCGGGCGGGAGTTCCCGTGCGCGATGCCGAGCGCGGTCGAGAGCGTGCCGTCGATGCCGTTGGCGCCGCGGTTGAAATAAAAACGCGCACGGCGGTCGTTCGCGGGCCAGAAACAGTCCGCGTCGCGCACGGGCATCGAATTGGCGACGAACAGCGGCGTCGATTCAGGCAGATGGCGCGCGAGCAGCCAGACGGCCCCGGGTTCGAAAAGGTCGCCGGGAGCGATGGCGTCGAGTTCCGCGTCGAGGACGGCCCGGGCGTCAGTCTCGGCGCGTCGCCATGCGTCGCGATACGCGGCGGTCGTGGCGACGGAGGCAGAGGTGTCATTATAACCCATTAGGTTACAATCCAGCTCCGCGCCGAGCGCGCTGGCGAGGTGGCGGGTGCGTCCGTGGAGGGCATCGCGATTGCGGACGGTGGGGGCGGCAAGCAGGATTTCGGGCTGGGTTTGGTCCAGCCAGGAGCGGAGGATTTTGCTTACCGGCCAGCCTCCGACGCAGAGCACGAACTTCGGCGTGAGTTCGCGGGCGCGGTTTTTATTGCGCAGGATTTCATCGTAGGCGGAGACGCGCACGACCTCCGGCGGCATCGCGTGATGGCGGGCGGGAGAAAGCGCGTCGGCAAGCAAGGGCCAGCCGGTTTGCGCGGCGAGGCGTGCGAGCGCGCCGGCATGGACCGCGGGATCGCAGCCTGTGAATGGGCCCGCGATGATGAGCCCGCGTTGCGTGGACGTGGGGGTATGGGTGGGTTGTGTGGCATGGGCGTCCCGCCCATGCGGGGCGAGTGGCATGGGCGTCCCGCCCATGCTTTCGGAAGGCGGCTCCGCGAAGCACGAACGGGACGCCCGTGCCACCCGATCCAACACGGGCGAGCCGCCCGTGTCACTTGGTCCGGAACCACTCCGCACGATGCCAGGCAACATACCCAGATGCGCGAAAAACTCCTCGCCGATTTTTTCACGCCATTCGTCGGCGCACACTTTGCCGTCCTCGACCGGTGGCAGCGGATCGCGAAAGGGCGCGTTGAGGTGCACGGGACCAGGCTCGGGATGGAGCGCGCGTTCGCAGGCATGCGCGATAGTCTGGCGCAGGTAACGGAGACGTTCGAGCGTGGCCTCCGGGGTGGCGAGTTCGTGATACCAAACCACATGCGCGCCGTAGAGCTTTTGCTGGTCGATGGTCTGGCCGGAGGCGCATTCGCGCATCTCGGGCGGACGGTCGGCGGTGATGACGACAAGCGGCGCGCCGCTCTCGCGCGCCTCGATGACCGCCGGGAAATAATTCGCCGCCGCCGTGCCCGAGGTGCAGACGAGCGCGACGGGGCGCGCGTGCTGTTTGGCGAGACCGAGCGCGAAAAATCCCGCCGACCGTTCGTCGAGCACGGGAATGGCCTCGATGCCCTCATGCCGCGCGAAGGCAAACGTGAGCGGCGTCGAGCGCGAGCCGGGCGATACCACGGCGTGCCGCACGCCGCAACGATGCAAGGTCTCGGCGAGCACGGAGCACCAGAGAGCGTTTGTGTTGCGAAAATCGAGGGCGGGAGCAGTGGGCATCAGGCAAAAAATCTGGCGGGAAGTTCAGCAGATTGCCCGCGAAAGACACGGAAAAACAACAGCGCCGCCCGTCTCACGTGCAAAGCCTCGAAAACGGCGCAGTGGAGAAGATTCGTTTTCCCGCCCCGACAGGGACGCCAATCAGCGATCTTTTTTGAGCAACCGCGCCGGCAGCGAACGGAACCCCAGCAACTCATCCGGAAATACCCCGAGCACCTCGCAAAGCAACTTGAGCTCCCAATCGCTGACGACGCGCACGCCGGTCTCGATTTTGGAGATCAGCAAATGATCGACATCCCACCCGCGCTGCGCGCATTGCCCGACCAGATTGTCCTGCGTCCAGCCATGCGCCTTGCGCACCTGCCGCACCACCTTGCCCACCGCGTTCAACTCCGCGCCGGGCTGATAGGCCCGCCGGGCATACTTGGACGGGCGTTTTTTGCGGGTGGTCACGGATGATGTAAAAATGGATACGCAGCATAGAGGGTTTCGCGCCCGGTTTATCGCGTTATAACGCTACTTTTTTCTTGATCGATTTGCGGATCCGGCGGATTGATTTGCGTTGTAACGCGATAACGGGGTTCCGCGCAGTTCTCCGTTTCACTGCCGTTCCGCCCGGCACCCCGGGCGACAACAGTCTTTTTTCGAATCGCTCATCCACCATGCAAAATCCAATAAAACCAAAAAAGACCCGGCGGCTTGTTCGGGCCGTTTTTCCCGTCTGCCTGCTCTTGCCATCGTTTTTGCAGGCACAGGCGTCGCCGGATGCAAACGGCTCCTATTTGTTCAACTCGGGAACGACGCATTTGCCCTCGCTGGCCGTGACCGCCACGGTGAACGGCGGCGGCAACGCGGAGAACGCGACTTATGGTCTCAAGGTGACCGGCACCGGCACGAAGCTGGTCCTGGATACGATTGACGTGGTGGTGAAGGACAAACCGGCAGGGGCGACCACCGCCGCGCGCAGCAACGGCCTGATGGTGGCGCATGGCGGCGAACTGACAGCCGGCAGCGGCACCATCGACAACCAGAAGACCACCGGAAACAATTACGGCATCCGGGTGCAGGACGAGGGCAGCGTGGCGTGGCTGGGCAATCTGGTCATTGTCACCTCTGCCTCCAGCTCCGCGAACGGCACCGGCGCGCTGGGCGGAAACGGCGGCACCCTGCACCTCGCCGACAGTGACATTACCATCCACGGTTATTGGGGCAAGGGCGTGACGGCTTTTGGCAACCAGACCAATCTCCGGGGTTACGTCTATGCCAGAAACCTGACCATTCACGGCCTGAACACCCGCGCCGACGCGATGAATTGCGGCTACCAGTCGGAATACGGCGGTTACCTGGAGGCGGACGGCGGCACGGTGGAGACCTTTGGCGGCGCGTCGCATGGCGTGGCCGTGGTCAGCGCGTTTAACACTTCCGCCAATCCCGGCTTGTTCACGGAAGCGCACATGCGCGGCATCACGTTCACGCTGCATGGCGACGGGGTGGCGGGCGGATACGTCGCCGGCTACGCGGAGTTGACGCTGGACGCCTGCCGCATCGCGGCCTCCGGCAGCGCGAATTACGGCCTGTATGCCCGGCGCAACAGCACCTACCTTTACGGCAACCAGGATTTTGCCGGCACGTTTGCGACGCGGATTGTCAGCACCGACACGGAGATTGTCACCACCGGGCGGAATTCCGCCGGGGCCTGGGTCAAGGATGCCGGCGTCACCGTCGAGATCGTCCGGGGCGTCATTGCCACCGGGGGCGCGGACGCCGCGGTTTTCGAGGTGCTGGACAACGGCAACGTCATCGCCACCGACGCCGTGCTTTCCTCCGCGCAATCCCACGGCATTTATGCCCGCACCACGGGTTCCACCACGCCGGACGACCATTCGACGGTCACGGTCCGCGGCGGCTCGCTCGGCGCGGGCCGGGATTTGGTGAATGTGGACGGCGCCCTGAACGGCGGAAATTTCAACACGGCGCTGGATGCCGCCCTCGACCGCGTGGCGACCGTCAACGGCGGCAACATCATCCGTGTTTACAACCACGGCACGGTCAACTTCAGCGGCAGCAGCCTGCATTTGACTGGTGCGATGACGCTGGGCGACCGCGCCGCCGACGTGGCCAACGTCACGCTAGACGCGACCGACTGGACGATGACCTCCGACTCGGCGGTGACCCGCCTGACGCTTGGCAACAGCACGGTGCGCTTTGCCCAAGGCGGCGCCTTCCGCACCCTGGACATCGTGGCCGACTTGACCGGCAGCGGCACGTTTGTGATGAACACCGACATCGCCGCCAATACCGGCGACCAGCTCACTGTCGGAGGCACCGCCGGCGGCGCGCACCGCATTATCATCAATGACACCGGCGCGAGGCCCACGGGCGGCGAGCCTCCGTTGCTGTTGGTGCAAACCGCCGCCGGCACGGCCGCTTTCTCCGGCACGACCACCATCGGCCTCTACGACTACAGCGTGCAAAACGGCGCGCAATTCGACGCGGACGGCATCACCGGCCTGCCCGCGACCAACTGGTATTTATACCGCGCCGGCCTCTCCGCCACCGCCGACGCCATCATTGGCACCGCCGCAATGCTGGGCCGCGACTGGCACTACTCGCTCGACGCGCTCTACCTGCGCATGGGAGATGTGCGCGCCGAACTGCTGCCCGCCGCCGTAGGGCCTGACCTTGCGTCAGGCCGCGAATACGTGAATCCGTCCGCCATGGGCGGCGCGACGCAAGGTCGCGCCCTACATCGCGGCGCGGACGCCCGCTCCCCGCAACCCGCCGGCAACATCTGGATGCGCGCCCGTGGTTACCGGCTGAATGCGGACAACCGCCTCACCGGACGCGCCTTTGACGAATACGTTTACGGCCTGACCACTGGCGGCGACAAAGCCTTCCGCCACGACGGGAGCACCACGCTCCTCGGCGGCTTTGTGGATCTGGGCCGCATCGAGCGGGACTTCTCCCGGGCGGGCGGCACCGGCCACACCAACGGCCTGACCGCCGGACTCTACGGCACTTGGCTGCACGACGCGGGCTGGCACGCCGACCTCGTGCTGAAAGCCGACCGCTACAAACACCGCTTCGACACCCTCACCGCCGATGGAGGCCGCGTGCAGGGCGGCTACAGCAGCGATGCTCAAGGCGTGTCCCTGGAAGCGGGCCGCCGCCTCGAACGCGCGGATGGCTGGTGGGTCGAACCCACCGCGCAAGCCGCCGTGGCGTGGCTGCGCGGCGCGACCTACCGCTCCGGTTCCGGCCACGCGACCTTCGAGGTGAAGGCGGCCTGCGCCCGCGCGGCGCAATACCGCGCGCTGGTGCGTTTCGGGCGGCGCATCGCGGACTCGAAGTGGATTCCCTACGGCAAATTCGGCGTGGTGAAGACCGACACCGCCGGCGGGGCGGTTCGCCTCGCCGGAGAGGCGTTCGTTCCGGACTACGACGGCTGGCGGGCGGAAGCCGGGGTGGGCGCGACGTATCGCGTAAGCGGGAGAAGCCAGTTGTATTTCGATTATGAATACAGCAAGGCTGCCCGTTACGAGCGCCCCTGGAGTCTGAATTTCGGCTGCCGGCGTCTCTGGTGAAAATGCCGCGCCGAAAAAACAGTCGCGGGAGGGGAAACTGACAATTTTCCCGATGGCTCGGATGGCATGAGTGTCTCGTCCATGCCATGTTTCGCGGGCAAGAATGCCCGCGCTCCTGTGCCTCACCCGCCACGGTCGCTCCCATTCAAAACAGCAAGGAACCTTCGTTTGAACCTTGTTTTGTTGCGGCTGCGCCACGCCGGGACTTTTGGGGGCGAATTAAGTTTCTCCCAGCAACGCGGTCTGCATGGCTTGGAATTTCAGCTCGGTCTCGGCGAGTTCTTTTTCGGGCGAGGAGCCGGCCACGATGCCGGCGCCGGCGTAGAGGCGGGCGCGGTCGCCCTCGAGAAGCGCGGTGCGCAGGCCGACGAAAAACTCGCCGCCGCCCCGCGAGTCAATCCAGCCGATGGCCCCGGCGTAGAGACCGCGCGGGAAATCCTCCAGTTCGCGGATGCGCGCGATCGCGGCTTCGCGCGGCGTGCCGCCGACCGCGGGCGTGGGATGCAGGCGGGCAAGCGCGTCGAGAAGGCGCACGGTTGGCGGAAGCGCGGCTTCGACGGGCGTGTGCAGATGCTGGACGTTGGCGAGCCGGCGAAGTCCGGGCTTTTCGGAAAAACTGAGTTGCAGGCCCAGCGGCGCGAGCCGGCGGACGATGGAGTCGAGCACGTGGCGATGCTCGCGCAGGTCTTTTTCGTTGCGCAACAGTTCGCCGCCGAGCGCGGCGTCCTCGCTTGCGGTCGCGCCGCGCCGGGCGGAGCCGGCAAGCGCCTCGGTGAGGAGGCGTCCGTCACGCACGCGCAGGAGCCGTTCGGGACTCGCGCCGATGAAGCTCTGGCCGCGGCCGTTGGCGAGGGAGAAGCTGTAGCAGTCCCCGAAACGCTGGCGGAGCCCGTTGAGCACGCGCAGCGGGTGCAGCGCCTCGGCGGCGCGGATGTCCTTGGCGCGCGCAAGCACTATTTTCTGGAAATCCCCGTCGGCGATGAGTTCGAGCGCGCGGGTAACGGCGGCGCGGTAGGTGGATGAGGCAGAGGCGAGGGCTGCCCGTTCGCGGGTTTGCAGTTCGCCGGGCGCGGCATGGGCGGATTGAGTGGCATGGGCGTCCCGCCCATGCGGGTCGTGTGGCACGGGCGAGTCGCCCGTGCCACACAACCCGCCACTCGAGCCGCCACCCGATCCGGCCACGTTGTATTCGAAACGCGTGAATTTCTGATGCGCGCGCCAGACTTTTTCGACGAGCGCGTCGAGGGGAGAGTCGGGAGCAACGAGGAAGTTGGCAACGGCGGTGGTGCGGTCGCCAACACGGGCGACCTGCCAGCGGGGAATGAAGATGCCGGCGGATTCGAAAGGCTCGCCGGGTTCGGTGTCATTAAAAAATGAATACGCAGTGAAGAAATGCGGGCCGGAGAAGGCCGCCGCTTGGTCGCCGACGCCGATGGCGTCGGCGAGCGTTTCGTCGATGAAGCGCCGGCTGTCGGCAAAACGGGTCTCGCCGCTCGCGGAAAAGGAGAGCACGGCCTCGGCTCCGGCGATGGCGAAATTCTCCGCAGGGCGCTCGGCGTAGAAATGGCGCTCGCCGGACTCGAAGATGGATTCGAGCACGGCGAGCGGGTCGAGCGCGGGGACTTCGAGCGTGATGCTGACGAGCCGGGACCGCCCGACGGCGGCCGCGAGCGCCTGGCATTGCGCGAGGAAGTCGCGCAGCGCGGCGGGATTGGCGTTGGCGGGGGCGGCGGGATCGACGGGAAGGTGAAGCATGGGCGCCGGCGGAAAATGCTTTTCAGACCGGCTCGTCAGGGAGAACTGTTGCATTTTTTGCAACAGCCGCCGTCCGTTCCCGTTCGCCGGCAGCAGTGTCTTTTCGGACGAGCATGGTTTGATCCGCAGCGCCTCACTTCGTCGTCTGCGGGCGCGGGAAGAGGATGGCGGTTTCGGCGACTTTGTTTCCGGTGAGGCGCGCGCCCCAGACGAGTTCATCGCGCCAGACCGCGGCGGGCCGGTGGCCGAGGACGGCGTTGATTTTGCCGGAGGTGCCGGGCATGACGGCAACAAGGAGGGCATTGGCGAGGCGGAGCGCCTCGGCCATCGTGGCCAGCGAAGTGCGCAGGAGCGCCTGGTCGGCGGGGGCGGCCGACTTGCCGAGTTTCCAGGGGGCGCGTTTTTCGATGTAGCCGTTGGTCGCGGTGATGAAGGCAAAGGTGCGCTCGAGCGCGATGTGGAACTGGAAGCCTTCGTTGAGCGAGACGACCTCGTCGCGGGTTTTCTCCCACGCGGTTTGTAATTCGCGTTCGGCCTCGCCGGGGGCTTCCGCGGCGGGAATGACGCCGGCGG